>JALHWS010000116.1 GCA_022866885.1 Candidatus Microgenomates bacterium
GGATGGCTGATGGATGTGGGTAAGGTAGAAGTATTAGAATAAGTTGTATCCTCTTATCTTTATGATCCTTTTTGAAGGTGTCAGCAAAAAATATCCAATTGATAATGTCGCTTTGGAAAATATCAGTTTCAAAATCGGAAATGGCGAGTTTGTTTTTTTGACCGGCAATTCCGGAGCAGGGAAAACGACTATATTACGGCTTCTTATCAAAGACATATTACCGACCGGCGGTTCGATTTTTCTTGATGATTGGGAAATAAACCGTTTGCCTTCGCGACAACTACCCTACCTGCGCCGAAAAGTCAGTCTGGTATTTCAGGATTTTAAGCTTTTGACTGACCGGACAGTGGCGGAAAATATCGCGGTTACACTGGAAATTGCAGGCAAATCCGATAAAGAGGCCTGGGAAAAGATCCTTAATGTTTTAAAAATCGTCAAGCTGGAAAATAAAGGGAACTATTTTCCGGGACAACTGTCATTGGGTGAGCAGCAGCGAGTGGCGATAGGACGGGCAATCGTCGGTGATGCCAAAATCCTTCTGGCCGACGAGCCGACCGGAAACCTGGACCCGAAAACATCTTGGGAAATCCTGAAAATTATCAGTGATATCAACAAGATGGGTACAACCGTAGTGATGGCGACACATAACGTGGATATCGTCAACAGTCTGAAAAAAAGAGTCATCATGTTGAAAGACGGCAAGATAGTTAAAGACGAAAAGAAAAGCAGATATTAAATATGACATCCAAAGTAACTTTTTGGCAAAGAATGCGCCGGACACCATATCAGGTGATTGCGGCGGTTTTCATGATTTTTATTACCCTTTTTGTGCTGGGTTTTTTTCTCATTATGGCCGCCAGTTCTTCGGCGATCCTTTCTTATTTTGAAAGCAAACCCCAGCTGACCGTTTTTTTCAAAGATGAGAAAAACCAGGAGACGATCACAAAACTGGTTGAGAAGTTGAAGACCACCGGAAAATTATCAGGCACTAATTATATCTCCAAAGACCAGGCTTTAGCAATCTATCGTCAGCAGAATAAAAACGATCCGCTTCTTCTGGAAATGGTGACGGCCGATATTTTACCTTCCTCTTTGGAAGTGACGGCGATAAATCCCCGGGATCTTGCCGAGCTTGCGGAAATCGTCAAAAAAGAACCGGGCGTCGACGAGGTAGTTTTTCAAAAAGACGTTGTGGATACGCTGATCTCCTGGACTTCAACGATCAGGAAAGTCGGCTTTATCTTCATCTTTTTTCTTCTGTTTTCCACTTTTTTTATTCTGTTGACGAGTGTCGGCATGAAGATCGCTTTCCGGAAAGAAGAAATAGAGATCCTGAAATTAGTGGGCGCTACACCCTGGTATATAAAAAAACCGTTTATTTCGGAAGGGGTAGTCTATGGATTGTCGGGCGCGTTTTTATCTTTCATTTCAATTTGCCTGATCATGCTTTATCTTCAGCCTTTTGCTGCTTCTTTTTTGCGCGGGATACCGCAACTGGTTCTGTTTTCGGTCAGTAATTTTACCCTTTACCTTTGGCCTTTTTCATTACCTCTGTTTTTATTGCTTTTTATTATCCTTAACCTTTGCGGCTTCATGATAGGATTAGTTGGCAGTTTATTTGCCGTTTCACGGTACCTGAAGTATTGAAGCTCTCACGACCTTACGGTCAGGGAATATCTATTTAAGCATCGTCTGAGCTGAAATGCGCCGAAGCGGAAAAAAGCTCTGTATCCTTCGATCTTACGACTCGCCTCGCGGCGAAGCGGGTCGGGGAATTCCGCGAAGGCGGATTAAGTTATGTATGAGAAAATTCCGGCATTATTTAGTTTTTACCCTTTTTTTAATTAGCTTTTTATTCCCCCAAAAAACTTTAGCTTTATCCGAATGCCCGAAAGATGATCCCTGTAAAGATAAAGACGAAGTTTACGAAAAAGTTTCCTGTTATACCAACGTCGTCAATATCTGTTCATCTCAACGGGAAAGCATGGCGGCGCAAGTGGTTTATCTAAATACCAGAGTAGAACTGACGAATACCAAGATCCTGTCTGCCAAATTGAAGATAAAGCAGTTGGAGGACGAGATAGAACAGATTTCCGGAAAAATAGAAAACTTGGAAAGCTCCCTCACGAAAATTACCGGCATCTTTCTGGATAGGATTGTCGCGACATACAAATACGGCGGAATATCAAATATTGACCTTATCTTGACCAGTGACCGTTTTTCTGACTTTATTAATCGGTATAAATACGTCCAGACGGTTCAGGCGCATGACAGAAAGCTTCTTTTCCAACTCCAAAACAGCAAGATAAATTTCCAGGATCAGAAAGTATTGCGGGAGGATAAGAGAAAAGAGTTGGATGCGGCAAAAAAACAGCTGGAGAAGGAAGAAGCCACTTTAGCCCAGCAGAAAAAAGAGAAACAGGTCTTTTTGGAAATCACCAAAAACAGCGAAAAAATTTATAAGCAAAATCTGGCGGCCGCCCAAAAAGAGGCGCAGGAAATCCAAAAAGCCGCCTCGATTTTATCTCTTGCCGGAGTATCTAAAAAAGTGAATAGGGGAGACGTCATCGGAGTGATGGGTAATACCGGTTTCTCGACCGGACCGCATCTTCATTTTGCCGTTTATAATCTGACGGAAAATGATTTGAACAAGTTCAATTTTGACGTGGGATACGAAAATCCTTTTAATAATTTAGTTTCCCGGCAGCTGACTTTTATCAACAACTCCTGTGATGACGTGGGTAGCAGTGTAAAAAAATCGGTTGGCGGCGGTTCATGGGAATGGCCGATGGCAAATCCTTCCATTACCCAGTGTTTTGGGCATACGCCGGTTTCCAACGCTTATTACCGTTCGGGGATCCATAACGGTATCGATATGTTTGATGATGTCAATCCGTTGATTAAGGCCGTCGATGGAGGGAACGCTTATACTTACCGTGGCGGACAGTCAAACGGCAACGGCGTATTTATCTTCCACGACAAGGGAAAAATGACTTTATATTGGCATTTGCAGTAGTGTAATAGTAATCTAAAGAAGTAGTGAAAAATAATCGGATTATACAGAAAAAACTTCTACGAATTTACTTATTCCCTCTCATCCTTATATTATCGTTATTATTCACGCAGCCTGTTTTTGCCAAAATCGTAATCTCGGATTATCCTCAAAAGATAGAAATCAATAAAGAGTTTACCGTCGGTGTCGATTTAAGTAATTTGTCCGATCAGGTTCATTATCTAAGTATCGCTTTTCAAAAAGAGAAAGGAGATTATTATTTTGGCCAGACAAAAAATGGAGAGGATTGGATTGAAGCGGAAAAAAACAATTGTAAGAATTTTCCTCAAGTAGCTAGAATAGAGATAAAAGAAGGATCTTGGAGCGGTCAGTTGACAGGAAGAGTAATTTTCGGTGAAAAAGATTATGATAATAGTTTAGGTGATTATATTCTTAAAGTACTTAAATACACAGACGTATGTGATTCTTCAACTTATTCACCTTCTCCTTCA
>JALHWS010000117.1 GCA_022866885.1 Candidatus Microgenomates bacterium
AAATCAGAACTTCATGTATTTTCTCACCGGGCCGGATTCCAACGATCCGCACTTTACTTTTCGGAGCAATTACTTTTACTAAATTCATGATATTGGTGCTGGGAATCTTTGGGATAAAAATCTCCCCGCCATTCATCTTCTCAAGACATTTGATCACAAAATCAACTCCCTGCTCCAAAGTGATCCAAAACCGGGTCATCCGCGAATCAGTGATCGTGATTTTTCCGTTTTTTTGCTGCTGCCTGAAAAGCGGAATGACGCTGCCGCGGCTGCCGATTACATTCCCGTAGCGGACACAGCTGAAACGGATATCCCGGTCACCACTATAAGCGTTTGCCTGAATAAATAATTTTTCAGCCACTAATTTGGTTGCTCCATATAAATTGATCGGATTGACGGCCTTATCGGTGCTGAGGGCAATTATTCTTTTTACTTTATTATCTATTGCAGCGTCAATAACATTTCTGGCGCCAATTACATTCGTCATTACCGCTTCAATCGGGTTGTATTCACAGGCAGGAACCTGTTTAAGCGCCGCGGCGTGGACAACTATATCTACACCGTAAAAAGCCCTATTCAGTCTTTCTTTGTCACGGATATCTCCGATAAAATACCGAAGACTTGGATGATTAAAACCGGATACCCTCATTTCGTGCTGTTTCAATTCGTCACGACTAAAAATAATCAGCTTTTTCGGATGATATTTTTCCAGCAAAACTTCGGTAAATTTCTTACCGAATGAACCGGTACCGCCGGTAACCAGTATGGTAAGATTGCGCCAATTCATAAGTGTATCTTAGCAGAACTGTCAAGGTTTTCCTTTTTGTAGAGCCTTACTATCTTATCAGTTTCACCGATGGCTGCCACAGAACCGTTTCTTATCAGAATAGTCTTATTACAAAGCCCGGAGACCGCATCCATATTATGACTGACAAAAATGACTGTTCTGCCCTCATAAGTCGTACTTTCCATCTTCCCCAGACATTTTTTCTGGAAAGAAGCGTCTCCTACAGCCAATACCTCATCTACAATCAAAATCTCCGGATCAAGATGGGCGGCAATGGCAAAAGCCAGACGCATATACATACCCGATGAATAATGTTTAACTGGAGTGTCCAAAAACTTCTCCACCTCAGAAAAGGCAACAATCTCGTCAAATTTTCTTTTAATTTCCTTTTGCTTCATCCCTAAAATCGCTCCGTTTAAGAATACATTTTCCCGACCGGTCATTTCCTGCTGAAAACCGGTTCCGATTTCAAGCAAACTTGCCACACTCCCCCGCAATCTGATTTCTCCTCTTGTTGGAGGGGTAATTCTACATAATACTTTTAGCAGAGTGCTTTTCCCCATTCCGTTCCTGCCGATAATACCGATGGCTTCTCCCGGCATTGCATTGAAAGAAACATCTCTCAAAGCCCAAAATTCATCCTCCAGAAGACCATCATCGCTCATTTTCTTCTTTTTAAAAAGATTAACCGGTTTACGGGAAAGTTCAGCCAGTTTATCCCGCAAAGTATAGTAAGGCAAAATCATACCGATACGGTATTTTTTATAAAGATGTCTGACTTCAATGATAGGTTTCATACTATATCTGCAAAGTATCTTTCGGTTTTTTGAAAATACCACAAACCGAGATAAAGAAAAAATAAAGCGGAAAAGACGGAGATTAAGATAAGAATCGGATTAAATACCGGATTCTTTTGGAAAACCATCCGCATCGTTTCCACTACCGATGTCATTGGATTTAAGGCCATGATATATTTGTTCCTATCGGAAACAATGGACAAAGGATAAATAATCGGGGTCAAAAAAAGGATAACCTGGATTAAAAATGGCAAAACATTACGGACATCCCTGTATTTCACGTTCAAGG
This sequence comes from Candidatus Microgenomates bacterium, assembly GCA_022866885.1. GTDB lineage: Bacteria > Patescibacteriota > Microgenomatia > 2-02-FULL-39-11 > 2-02-FULL-39-11 > JALHWS01. The sequence goes on from JALHWS010000117.1 coordinate 1,874, forward strand.
AAGAAAGCAAGAAACTGACGCCCGCGATCGTACAACCGGTCACCAGAATCGCAAGCGGTAAAACGACAAGAATCCAAAGGCTTGGCAAATGTCCCAAAACAGCGGCAAAAATCACCAGCAATAGAAAATTTATTACAAAGTCAAACAGAAAAGTGATGATTGCTGAAAGAGGCAGGATGATTTTAGGGAAATAAACCTTTTTGATCATGCTTTCGTTTGAGACCATGCTATCACTGGCTCTTGCCAGCGCTCCGGAGAAAAAATTCCAAAAAACCAGACCGATCAGGACAAAAAGAGCATAAGGTAAATTCCCTGAAGGGATTTTAGCCAAGTTGCCGAAAAATACGGTAAAAATAATCATATTAACCACCGGTTGGAAAACAACATAGACGATCCCTAAAACCGTTTGCCGGTAACGGATTTTTATATCCCGCCAGGTAAAAATATAAAAAAGCTCACGGTACCGCCAAATTTCTTCAAAATCCACTAACTGCCATTTCGGTTTTGGTCTGATAATAATTTCTTTCATGTTATTTCTCCAAAGGCCAATCGGAAACCTTTAAACTTGGCGGAGCCTGTTTTCTCTTAAAGGCAGATCTTTTCACCATCTCAATCACTTTCATTACAGTCTCCCTGTCAAAACCTTCCTTGGAAATTGCGTCTACAGTCTTCCCCCATCTGAGATATTTTTCAAGTATCTCATCCAATATTTCGTATGGAGGTAAAATATCACTGTCCTTCTGACCCGTCTTTAGTTCCGCTGAAGGCTCTTTCTCCAAAGTTGATAATGGAATAATATCATTTTTTTCTTTGTTTAACCATCTTGCCAGACTATATACTTGAGTTTTCAAAAGATCGCCAATCGGCGCCAAAGCACCGGCCAGATCTCCGTAAAGCGTACAATAACCGGTTGCCAGCTCGGATTTATTACCGGTTGCCAAAAGCATCATCTGAAATTTATTGGACAATGCCATAAGTAGTGTGCATCTTATCCGCGCCTGCAAATTTTCTTCAGTTACATCCTCAGGATAACTGGAAAATGTTTTTGCTAAAGTTTTGTTATAGATCTTCATTATGCTTTTTATCGGTAAATATAGCGTTTTAATCCCTAAGTTTTTTGCAATCTTCCGGGCATCATTGATGCTTGTTTTTTGGGTATAAGGAGACGGCATTATAACTCCTAATACATTATTATTACCAAGTGCATCAACAGCAATAATCGCCGTAACCGATGAATCAATCCCTCCTGAAAGACCAAAGACTACCTTATGAAAACCATTCTTATGTACAAAATTTCGGGTTCCGACAGTCAATGCCTTATAGATGTTATCATTCATATCTTTTTCTTCTCCTCCTGATTATATTCATAGAGATATTTACTTATTTCTTTTCCGCCGCAGACAAACTTCTGGTTTAACTTATGCCGTTCCTGTATCGCCGGATCTTTATCGTCTATAGGATACGGCAGTCCCTTAGTACAGGGAGTTTCGGAAACGATTATAAACTTTGTTTTATTGCTTCCGCCGGTTAGCTGACAGTTCACCATAAAAACTCTCATCATCCCCTCATAAGAAAACCAGGTCAAGGCGGGATCCAATACTACTACTTCCTGTGCTGGTCTTTTTTCACCGCACCATTTGATCAAACCGGATAATTTTGGGAAGTGATAATCTAACCATTCATTCAATCCTATCCGATGCATGGCGTAGTTTCTTATATAACCGGGTACAAAATCACCCTCATAAATCCGTATCATATTTTTCCCAATTACATTACCGACGGAGTATCCAACAGCTATAAAATAAATAAAATATATTAAAATAATCGCCTTTGGGATATTTTTAAGTTTTGAAAAAATCCCAAACGGAAGTATCAGGAGTATCGGAATTAATAAAAACCAATGGTAATAATATCGCAGATCAAAACCGGTTACGCTTCCGGAAATAATTATTTCAAGTATCACTGACCAGGTGATAATGAATATTAAGTATTTAATTATCCTCTTCCCGGCAATTAAACCACTGAAAAAACCGAGCATAACGGATATCATTGTCAGGTAAAACAAAAGGTTGTTATTCTGGAAAAGGATATTTTTTATAAAGAAAAAATGTTCCTTATCTATCGCCATCGCCCAAGCCTGGAAAAAACCTCTGGCTTTCCCGCAAGACCAACCATACCAGCACGGAAAAACAAAAGGATAAATCGGATTACCAGTCATAAGGAAATTCTTCAGATACCAGTAGCCGCCGAAAATAATAAAAAATAAAATGGTCAATGATATAATGATTAATAAATTTTTGTTGAAAATCTTTTTTCTAATAGTTCGATAATAAATGATTAAAAATAAAATCGTGGAAACGGCGGAAACCGACCCAAAAAAAGCAACGGTCGTGTTTTTTATGCTGATAGCCAGTCCGCCAATAACTGCCGCAGTGAATAATCTGTACCTTCCCGGTTTATTGATGAAATCCGCTATAGTTATCAAAAATAATACCGCCAAGATGGATGCTCCGGCATCGACGTAACCCCACGTCGAAGCGGCCAGGAAGGTTGAGACTGTCAGAAGAGGCATCAGGAAAGTAAAAACTAAAGCCGGCAATGTACCAATCTTTTCCCGAAAATAGGCAGCAATGGTATAAAACGAAGAAAAAACAAGCAGAAAATGCAGCAGTCTGGCTGTTGAGTAAGTTTTCGTTATCGAAAACATGATCAAAAAAGCCGTATCAAGCGTCTTGGGCATCATTGCGTATAAAGAAGGTGCAGTTGTTGCAGGCCAAAAAGACCAATGGTTTTCCAGCATCAGCTGTGCTGGAGAGAAAAAATGATATGCCATCTCATCGGTATAAAAAGGAGGAGCATTAACCAAGAAATAAAACGGCTTAAATATCAGGGGGATGATAAGAAGAGGATATGGAAAACGGATAAAAGCCTGAAATAAGGTAAGCGGACCTTTGTTTTTCAGGTAAAGCGGTAATGAGAGAACTCCAAAGGTAATTAAACTGATCCAGACATAAACCGGCCAAAAGGGAATAAAAAAATGGAGAATAAACCAAACGAATATAAACAGGGCAAGCCCAAAGATCCAATATACATATCTTAAATATTTTCCTGGTTTAATAAAACAGGCAATATTTACTCCCGCCGCGTCAAAGATAATAAAAGACAGGAAAAAAATACTTAAATTAGATAAGTTTAAAGTGGCAAAAAAATCAGATAACTGCATCAGATATGCTCCGGTAAAGTATTAATTAAATGTGTTTTGATTGTTTCGATAAAAAATACCCATAAATCAAAGATGACTATCTGGAATAACAGAATATACTTCGTAAAAAGGTGGTAATCGGAAATCAGGAAAAGCAGTATTAAACCAACTGAAGACATCATAATCGCCAGTAAAACAATCGGTATCTTCTCAAGTAACTCATTCACTTTATTTGTTTTCCTTTCGACAGCTGTCTCCAGTTTGTTAGCGGCTAGATATGAAAAGACTAAGAATTCCGACAATAAACCCATTGCCAGCATGGTAAACAGAGATGTTTTAAGAAACACGATGCCAATAAGTATGAAAAGAAAAGCAGTAAAAAGCAAAGAAACCGGCTTGAGAAGGATTACTACTTTCAGATGACGCCAACCGTCTTCCCATCTTCTTAAATGGGCAGACTTTCCTCTTTTATCTTTGTAAAAATTAATCGGTACTTCAGTGTATTTACCTCCCGCAATAGCCGTTTTTATTAACAGTTCCTATGCCCATTCCATACCGCTGTTTTTCATATGCAGTTGCCGGTAAAATGATCTTTTTACGGCACGCATACCGGAATTACAATCCGTAGTTTTAATACCGTATATCAATCTTATCAGAAAAGTGAGAACCGGTGTCCCCAAGAAACGGTGAAGGAAGGGCATTGCCCCTTTTTCTATATTTCCTTGTATCCTGGAACCGAGAATTAAATCAAAATTTTTATCAATTTTAGGCAGAAATTTACCGGTTTCACTAAAATCATAGCTTAAATCCGCGTCGGCAAAAAGGGCGTAAGGATATTTAGCTGACAGGATACCGAAATGCAAAGCCGCACCATATCCCTTTACCAGCACATGAATTAATCTGATATGTTTAATTTTTGACAGTTTCTGAAGACTCCCATCCGTACTGCCGTTATCAGCTACAATTATCTCAAAATTATTTTTTAGCAGTTGTTTGGCGGATAAATACGCCGTTTGGACGGCTCTTTTTATAGTTACTTCTTCATTTAAGCAGGGAATGACAATGCTTAATTTCATATTCTTTGCGCAAAAACGATACCCAAATTATCTTCAACCGGATGTTTTTTTGTTATTGTTTTAAAACCGATTGTCCGCAACCTCGAAATGATTTCTGCTATCTTTTTTTCGTCATGATATTCAAAAATAATCCGGGCAAAATTCTTCAGATAAAGAGATTTTGTTTTGGTTAAAATATCATACTCTGCCCCTTCACAGTCGCACTTCAGTATTGTATAAGGATATTTAATCATTCCTGAAATCTCGGCCAGCGTTATCGTCCTGACTTTGATTTTTTTTGATGTATTTTCCTGACCATAAAAACCGTTTTGGCCGCGATTTCTGTGCAGGAAAAAGAATTCGCTTCCTTTTCTATCTGATACGGCCAATTGCCTTAAAGTGGTGTTTTTAACGGAATTTATTTCTATATTTCTCTCCGCCAGATAAAAATTATCCGGTGACGGATCAAGAGAAATAATCTGTTTAATATTTTTAAACTGTTGGGCATAAATAACAACATCACCGATATAAGTACCTATATCAACCAGTGTTGTTTTTCGCTTTAAATTTCTGAATAACGGAAAATAATCTTCATCGGCAAAAACTTCTTTTAATGCAAGTAAATCGTATAAGTCCCTTATCTGAAAGGTTTTTTTGTTTTTCAAGGTTATTTTAATTTTTGACTGGCCGCGAAGAAGCGCGGGTAAATAAAAGAATACGGACATCTTATTGCTTATTTTTCGAATAATAAAATTCAAAAGAGAGAAAAAATAAAATAATCGCGGGGTTATCCTTTTGGCATTCATATGCTATATTATAATCCGAAATCATCCGTAGTCATAATTTATGAAAGTCAGAAGCGTTTATTCCAAGACACCCCTTCGGATCACTTTAGCAGGCGGCGGGACTGATGTCCTTTGGTACAGCCGTCTCTACGGCGGAGCTTGGGTAAGCGCCGCCATCGATAAGTATGTCAATGTTTACATATCAGATAGCTCTAAAACGTCTAATAAAATAAATTCCACTCATCCGATAATATCGCAGTGCCTGAAACTGGCTAATACGAAGAGGAATTTAGAAATCAAATCTTCTTCCGATGTTCCTCCCGGAAGCGGCCTTGGCGGTTCAGGCGCTTTTGAAGTCGGGATACTGAATGCTCTTTACCGCTTTCAAGAAAAACTGGTAACTCAAGAGCAATTGGCCCAAAAAGCAACTTATATCGAAATAAGAAAACTGAAAAAACCGGTTGGCCCGCAGGACCAGTATATTACTGCCCTCGGAGGAATAAAATATTTCGAAATCGATAAAACAGGTCGGGTCACTTACGAGTCGTTGAAAATAAAACCTGAAACGGTCTCCCTACTTGAAGAAAATCTCCTGTTTTTCTCAACCAACATCCAAAGAGATGCGGCAACGGTACTAAACGACGCAAAAAAGGGGCTTTTAGACAACATAAAGTCCAATAAGATTATCTCTGCCCTAAATGAAATAAAATCACTCGGGTTATTGGCAAAAAAATTCCTCATTCTTGGTAAACTTGATGATTTTGGGTCCACCTTGCATCAACATTGGCTCATCAAAAAACGTCTATCAGGGAAAATTTCTTCTCCAAAAGTCGACGAGTGGTATAATGAAGCCCTGAAAGCCGGAGCGATAGGTGGAAAAATGATGGGTGCCGGCGGAGGCGGATGGCTGGTTTTTTATGTCAATAAGAATAAAAACCGTTTCCGGGAAAAAATGGTAAAAACGGGGCTAAAAGAACAAAAAGTAAAATTTGACTGGAAAGGAACAAGAGCAATTGCCCGCGACCGAAATTATCATGACTGATATTTATCCAACCGATAAATATTTAGAGAAATATTTTCAGGGCGCTTCCACACTTTTAGATCAACTTGATTACCAAGCGATTTCCCAATCAATCAAATATCTGGCAAAACTCAAAAAAATCCGGGGTAGATTATTTCTGATCGGTGTCGGCGGCAGCGCCGCCAACTGCTCACATGCCGTCAACGATTTCCGGAAAATCTGCAATATTGAGTCTTACACTCCGGCGGATAACATTTCTGAGCTGACAGCCAGAACCAATGACGACGGCTGGCAGACTATTTTTGCCAATTGGCTGAAAGTCAGCCGGTTAAACAATAATGACATTCTGATGGTGCTTTCCGTTGGCGGAGGTAACTTGAAAAAAAATATCAGCGTCAATATCGTCAAGGCGCTCAAATATGCCAGGAAAAAGAAAACTAAAGTTATCGGGATCGTTAGCCGAAACGGCGGTTACACCAAAAAAGCAGCTAATGTGGTAATAATGATTCCGGTGCTAGTTGAAAAACTTACGACCGCATATGCCGAATCATTCCAGTCGGTTATTCTTCATGCGATCGTCAATTCCCCGGTTCTTTGTAAGAAGTAATTTTTTGCTTTCTCCAATTTTGTCAGGTCACCAATGTCAAATAAATAACCTTTCTGTTCATAAGCGATGACTTTTTTCCCATTGGCTACAACTTTTGGAAAGATGTCTTTCCCGAAATCAGAAGCACGGTTGTTTGGAAGAAAGTCAAATATTCCCGGCTCAAAAACATAAAAAGAAGCATTTGACCAGACAACCTTATCTTTTAACTTTTTTGCATCTGGTCTTTCCTGAAAGGCGGTAATTAATCCGTCTTCGTCAAACCGGACTTCGCTTTTCGGGCTTGGGTTTGAATTACGATAAACAGCGATTGTCGCCAATGCTTTATTTTTTCGGTGATATCTTATCATTTTTTTAATATCCAGTTCCCTTAAAATATCACCGTAAGCAACTATAAATGTACTATCAATAAATTTTTTTGCTTTAAC
>JALHWS010000118.1 GCA_022866885.1 Candidatus Microgenomates bacterium
CCTTTGGTCGATATCTGAGAAATATTTCAAATCCGGTTACAATTGGGTAACTATCGCCAAAGAAAACAAGCTGGCCAATGCCAATAAAATCTATGAAGGCCAACTGCTGAATATCCCGAAAGCCGAAGTGATCAAACCGGTAGAACAGCAAATTTCCGCAACGGCAACGGCGCGGGATTCCTATACTGTGGTGCGGGGAGACAATCTTTGGAATATTGCCATCCGTGAATACGGACGAGGCTTTGACTATGTGAAAATTGCCAATGCCAATAATTTGGTTAACCCGAGAGTCATTCACGCCGGCAATGTTTTGAAATTGCCAAGATAAGAAAAGAGACTTTAACCGTAAATTTTTATTCCGCTTGAAATTAAGCGGAATATCTTTTACGCTTAAAATATGTTATTGCGAGACGAAATATCCCGATTAAATCGGGATAAACGTCTCAGCAACGTTGAAATTGCGAAGCAATTTCTTACGTTGCGATGGTAGTTCAATGGTAGAATGCTTCCTTCCCAAGGAAGAGGTTGAGGGTTCGAGTCCCTTCCATCGCTCAATATCGCATTTTACGGGGCAAGGAGAAGGTCGTCCCGATAAGCATCGGGATCGCCCGCTCATTAGAATCATTTTCAGCCAAGAACAGCCTTTACTATATCTTTTGGCAGTGAAGCGGTAGAAAGCAGTGCCTTGCGGACATCCTGTCCGACTTCTGTTCCAATTTCATCTGCGGCCTTAACCGCGGTCATGATAGCTACTTTGGCTGCTTCTTCCGTATTTGCACCGATAGCTCCAGCCGCCTCAATTGCTCCTTCGACAGAAGCCACGGCCACAGAAGCGACGTCTCCGCCTACTTCAGCTGCTCCTTTTATTGTCCCGGTGACTACCTTTTGGGTAGCATCAACGGTACTTACGCCCACTTCAAAAGCTCCTTTAATTGCTCCTGTTGCGACATTTTTCGTAGCAGTTGTCAGTGTAATCCCTGTTTGGGATGCAGCCACAATTGCTCCCTGTACTACTTCTGAGACGACTCCGGTGGCAGTGGTGGTTATCTGACCGACACCTTTTAGGACGGAAACGACATTATCTTTTACGGCAGTTTGGAGAGCTACTCCAATCTCACCTGCTCCTTTTACCATTGTAAGTATTGTATTTTTTGTTTCTTCGGCAAGTTTACTAAGCATTAAGCTCACCCCCTTTCTCGCCCGCCAATAATGTGCCCCTTGCAGCGTGTACGAATAGTACTGAAAAGCTGCAAGGAAAACTTAGGCGGGTTTTTACAAATATAAATAAAGAATATCGGGAAAAAATTTTGTTGTCAAGAAGTTAAAGTTATATAATCCAACCTGGTTTTGCATAATTCCAAAACAAGCGGAAACTTCAGAAAGCCCGCTTCGGCGTTCAGGTGCTTGCCATTATTTACTACAATAATGGAACTTCCTAAACGCCGCGCGAAATCTGTAGGATATTTCTTCTCAACATACGGATCATTGTTTGAGTATAAAACGTAAGAAACAGGAATCAATTTTTTCAGTTTTTTGAAATCAAAATCGGTTTTACTGAACGTCTTATTGACTAAATTATATTGCCACATATCAGCAACTAAATCCAAAAACGGCGAAACAAAGATGGCGCTGTCCAGTTGGATACTGAACCGATCAACCGCGTGAAGGATAAACACCGGACCGATGGAATGGCCGATAAAACAGAGTTTCTCATCTTTCTTTATCTGCGGTAATACTTTTTCTTTGAAAAACTTCAGCCAATTTTCCAGATTTTGCTTTTTCGGCACCATATCCGGCCCGATTTCGGTAAACTCATCCCAATCTTCAACCGGAAATTGCGGGGAAATCACTTCCTGACCCAGACTTTCCAGCCTTTCTTTAAGTTCCGGAAACCAGTTTTCTTCAGGACTACCGAATGATCCGTGGAAAATAACGAATTTCATATTTTACTTCAGACTCATCAATATCGCTCCGAGTGTAATAAGGACTGCGCCTAAACCTGATCTCCAGGTCAGTTTATCACCCAGAAAGACGATTGAGAATAGAAGGACAAAAACGACGCTGAGACGGTCGATTGAAGCTACTCCGGGAGCTGGACCGCTTTTGAGGGCGTTAAAGTAAAACAGCCAGGAAGCGGCTCCGGCGATGCCGGAAAGGACGATAAAGAAAATGGTATTGCCGCCGAAATTATGAATTGATTCGAATTTTCCCAAAGAAAGAGAAATAAGGAATAAAAACACGGCCATGATGATTGCCCTGACGGTGGTGGCCAGGGTAGTATCGACTTTGGCCACACCGATCTTACCAAAAATTGCCACCAAGGCGGCGGAAACAGCAGATAATAAGGCAAAAATAACCCATTGAGCCATATCGTATATATATTATATATTATGTCGTATATAGATGTACGTCGTCGACTGTTTTTTGTTTTTTCCAGTCGGGAAAAGTAAAAACATTCGATATTACTCTGGATCCTGGTTTTAACTCTTTTCTTAATTTTTTTTCCAGATCCTTCATGATCCGACTGATCCCGTAGACAGTAACAACATTAAAAGAGGACAAATCTACCCGCCAAAATGTATTCCAGTGGATAAACGCTTTGCCTTTTAAATGATTTTTCCAAATCAGCAATCTGGAAAATAATACTAAAAACAGGTTTATCTCGAAACCATGGGCCTCCGCCCCGCCTCCAGCCATAGAGATAACCAGTCTTCCGTCGCCAGAACCCAAATCAACGGTTTTCATGCCTTTTTTTATTCCTGCCAGTTTTATCATGATTTCCCTCCTCTTTTTATTTGTCGGAACATAAGGGGCTCCTTTCACCAGGGCAAGAATCATGAAAATTATCAGCATAAAAAATAACAGATGAAGGAAGAGGAAAATTAATTCGATGAAAATGACTAAATAAACACCCATATTGACGAATCATATCATAATCATTTATGATACGGTTAAGTTATTCCTTCAGGGTAGAGTTATAAACTCAATCGGTGGTTATAAAGCCCACAATCTCCCGATTTGATCGGGGGAACGATCAAGATAAACTTGAGCCGACCGTGAAGTCGGGAAGAAAGAAGGGAAAATGAAAAAGACTTTTTTATCACCGCGGGTTATCGCCTTTTCTGCCTCTTTGGCCGCTTTGTCTGCTGTCTTACAACTTATCCATCTCGGTTATCAGTCACCACAGTGGGGGATGTGGATTGATGTTGTCGCCGTCTCCTGGCTGATTGCTTTTTTTCTTTTCGGTGCAAAGTCAGCTTTGGCTGTTTCGGCTGTCGGAGCACTCGTTATTACCCTTTTTGCTCCCGACACCTGGCTGGGTGCCTCTATGAAATGGATTGCCACCATCCCGGTTATCGCCTGTTTATATCTTTGGCTCAGGATCCGCAAAAAGAAACTGGATTTTTATCACCATGCCTATAAATTGATTATCCCAACCGTCATTGGTCTAATAATAAGAATTTTAATCGTCCTGCCGTTAAATTATTTCTACGCCATCCCCATCTGGACCGGAATGACGCCGGAAAAAGCTTTCCTGGTCATCCCATGGTATATCATCGCCGGATTTAACACGATCCAGGGGATATTGGATGTTGTTTTGGCCTGGCTGGTCGTTTACCGCTTCCGCCTGTCGCGTTTTGCCGAAAATTCTTGAAAAAACCTATTATGACCCATGGAATTTCCATCCGGAATGTTTCTTTTTCCTATCCTAACAAGACTTTTTCCCTGAAAAATATTTCGCTTGATTTGGAAAAGGGCGGATTTTTGGGAATAACCGGCGTCAACGGCTCCGGTAAAAGCACCTTTTCCTTCCTTTTAAACGGCCTGATTCCCCACCTTGTCAAAGGGAAATTCAAAGGAGTTGTGACAGTCGACGGAATTCCAACCAGTAACAATAACGTCTCTTTTTGGGCGAAAAAAGTCGGTTTCCTTTTCCAAAATCCTGATTTTTCCCTTTTCAATTTGACCGTTGCCGAAGAACTGGAATTCGGGTTGAAAAATTTAAAAATGGATAAGATTGCGGAAAGGACAAAAAAAGCATTGCATACCTTAGGTTTAGACGGGTATGCCGGACGCGATCCGCAAACCCTTTCCTTCGGCCAGAAACAAAAAGTGGCTCTCGCCTGCATCCTGGCACTGGAAACCGATTATCTGGTTTTGGACGAACCGATCGCCCAATTGGACTTCATAAGTTCGAAAGAACTTTACGGAGTGTTGAAAAAATTAAATAATTTCGGCAAAACGGTCGTTGTCGTTGAGCATGACACCGACTTTCTTTACCGCTTCACCAAAGAAGTGGTCATTTTAGACCGGGGAAAAATCAGAAGTTTTGGTCCGACTCAAAAAGTCTTATCAGATAAAAAACTGCTTGATAAATTGGGCGTTAAAGTACCCTATGGCTCATAAATTACTAATTCTCGCCTGTTTGTGTTTCTCTTTTGCGGTCATCCTGACCAGAAATATTTACTTGACCAGTCTGTTGTCTTTACTTGTCACCACTAATGCATTACTCATAAAAACTTCGCATAATCTTCTTGACCGGATAAAACCTCTTTTGGTAATCAGCCTGATGGTAATCGTTTTTCAGCTTTTATTTAATTACTCCCAAACCGTCGAAAGCAGACTAATAACTGGTTTATTAACTGCTGAAAAAATTTACCTCCTCAGCCTGACTGTCTTTTTATTCACCGCTTTGGTCTCTTTATCAAAACTGATTGAACTGCTGTCTTTTTTGCCACAGCAAGTCCGGCTGATGCTGACGATTACTTTCTCCCTGATCCCGGTAATTATCAGTGAAGCGGATAAAATAATCCTTGTCCAATCCTCCCGCGGACATAACTTCCGAAACATAAATCTCTTCCGCAGTTTCCTTCCGATTGTCATCCCTCTTCTCCACCGAAGCTTAAGACGGGCAGAACAGATTGCGACTGTACTGATCACCAGAGGTTACCCCGATACCAATCCCGACTAAACCGGGATGGTACAGGGCTTCGTGAATAATATGACTAATGACTGGTTTAGATCAAAAATAATTACCGGGAAAAAAATCGGTAGTACTTTGGGCTATCCGACCCTCAATCTGGATAATCCGGCCATCCTCAAGAGTCACCAGAGAGGTGTTTATGCCTGCCGGGTGAAAATCGGAAATAAAACCTTCGGTGGCGCGCTTTTCTTCGGGCCGAAACTTGCTTTAGGAGAAAAAGAGGATACTCTGGAGATTTTTGTCTTTGATTTCCACCGCCAGATTTACGGCCAGACTGTTTCTTTCAAGTTATTGGATTTTATCCGTCCGCCCCTTGATTTTTCCGATAAGGAAGGACTCAAGAAACAGATAATGGAAGACTGTGGAAAAATCCAACGAATTCTACAAAGTTTCCCTAAACAACCGTAATCTGATAAAATAAAAAAGGAACTTGCCGACTTAGCTCAGTTGGGAGAGCGGCGCTTTCGTAAAGCGTAGGTCGTCGGTTCGATCCCGACAGTCGGCTCATATGCAACAATCAACTCATCGCCTGCGCTATCAGGAAAAAAGGGTCTTCCGCCGGTTCCTGTATTCTTTAGTACTTATCATTGCGATTGTCATCCTGGCCATCTATGCCGGACTGCCGCTTCTGGCTAAAATCATTCTTGCTTTTTCGTCGTTGAAAAAAAACACCGTTGCTCCGGCCAAAATTGAACAGACTTATCTCTTCCCACCTGTCCTTGACCCGACATATGAGGCGACCAATTCCGCAAATATAATGATAAGCGGTCTGGGAGAGAAAGACACCACCGTAAAAATATTTGTCAACGGACGAGAAGTGGCTAAAGTCCTTGCTGATGCGGAAGGCAAATTCTATGCCAAAAAAATCTCGCTTGAGGAAGGGCAAAACGAGATCTATGCCAAAAACATCAAAGACAAACAGGAAAGCAGCTCATCAAGCATCCTGACGATAATTTATCAGAAAAATCCGCCGAAAATAGAAATTACCAACCCGAAAGACGGTGAAAGAATCTCTTCCGACAATAAAAACATTACCATAACCGGCGAGACTGAACCGGGTAACCGGATCATCGTTAACGACAGGTTGGCGATCGTCAATTCCGACGGTAAATTCAACTATTCGGTTGGTTTATCAGACGGGGAAAACAAATTTAAGATCGTGGCCACCGACGCGGCCGGCAATTCCACCACTGCGGAATTCAAAGTCACTTACAGCCCGTGATTAGTCCTTACGGTCAATCGCCACCACAATCCAAAACCAATACAAAATCCACGGGAAGAAAAATGAGTTGGTGAAAAGGCTATGGATCGAGATAGCCACCAATGTTGCCCTAACTAATAAACCACCATGAAGATATATCCGAACTAACAATTTGATAAAAAGAAACAATCCTAACAAACCGGTGGTCGCCAGGACAAAAAGGAAACTGTTGTCCACGCCTGCTGCCGCGTGATTGTTCTGCCAATCGTCAATGGGGATATCATATTGGCGGCGGGCATAACGAAGGGTATTGAAACCGACACCGGTAATAGGATTTTTGGCAAATATAGTGACGGCTTCCTGCCAATTTTTCACCCTTTCCGTAAAGGAAAAAGTGCGCTCCAGCTGGACGCCTATCCCTTCCGTTCTTGGTAAAAGAAAAGCGCCGCCAACTAGAATAAGAACCAAAAGAATAAAATAATAAAATTTCCTTTTAACCAGCGAATAAAACAGGCTTACTCCAAACATTGCTAAATAACTGCTCCTGGAATAGGTAAATAACAGAGTAATTAATAGAAATAATCTAACCACCCAATAAATAAAATTGTCATGCTGAACTTGTTTCAGCATCTTTTTTGGGGAAGATCCTGAAATGAATTCAGGATGACTTATAATTGAAGTATGCATACAAAAACTAATTACAAGAGTTAGCACCGTCAATAATCCGAAATAATTCGGGTCAAGAAATGTCGAAAAAATCCGCCCCAAATGAGGATCCCAGCCGAGATAAAACAGGTTTCTTAAATTGGGATAAAGAAAATATTGCAGCCAGCCGAAAATCGCCAGCGTTAACCCGGCATACATTAGTAGCTTTATTAACTTATTGGGTTGAATCTTTTTACTTTTGATAAAAAGTGAAACCGTCAAATAATAACCAAAGTAGATCAGTAATCTGACTGGATACATGGCAGAAATTCCTAACTCAAGCAATGTCAACCTGATTGGAGTCAACAATAACGAAATAAAACAAGCAAGAATAAAAAGCAGAAATCCTCCGCTGATTTTATCCCGGCGGACAAAGCGAATTGTTTCAGGAAAGTTAATTAACTGATAAATAATAAGTAATATCCCCGTCAAATCACTCAAATAGACATGGACGCCGGGGATAAAAAGAGGCAACTCCCCAAGGGAACCGAGGACAAAAGCTACAAGAGACAAGTAAAAAATTATCTTCATGCTTTTTTGTATATCTGTCATCCCGACCGATCCCGATTTAATCGGGAGAGTGGAGGGATCTTCCAACGGTGGAGTTAATAATCCAATATTTACTTCTGGCGAGAAACGAGTGAAAACTCATCATGACGGCCATGACCAAACCCGGGAAACTATCCAGAAATCCTAATTTCCACAGGTAATTTTGCAAGAATTTTCCCAAAGGATAAAGAATAATCTCCCATCCATGAATTTTCCTCCCCTCCTCTTTCCAAGATTGTGCGACAATATCAGTATAGCAGTTTATCTTTTCTAAAAACTCTGTTATCGTCGGATGCGGATAATGATGGAGCGGATTTTCCAAAACGGCTGTCGGGCCTTTTATGTCCCATGTTTCATGGACACACCCTCGCCATCTTCCGGCATTTTTTTTGGCCAGTCGCAGGAGTTTCATCTCCCCTACTTCACCATGCTTCAACCATCTGCCCATGAAACAATCTTGTCTTTTAAAATAAAATCCTACACACTCGGAAATTTGTGGTTTGGTTGTTATCTCTTTCCGTAACTCGCGACTGACTTCTTCATCGCTGTCGACAAAAAGTACCCAATCACCCTTGGCCTTTTCCAATCCATAATTCCTCTGTTTCCCAAAGTCATTATTTAAATCTCTCTGATATATTCCTACATTATTATTCTTAATTCCTGCCTGCGCAGGCAGGCTTAATTCATAATTCTTAATTCTGGACTCAACGTGTTTATCTTCTATAATAATGAGTTCCCCGCACCACTCCACCGACTTCACACATCTTTTCATCTTCTCATCCCAATTATCAGTAATAATCACCGCGGAAATATTCATAATTTATTGTCATTGCGAGCAAAGCGAAGCAATCCCGTCCGAGATTGCCGCGGCTACTTCGTAGCCTCGCAATGACATGATATTACGTAAGTCCTGATAGTAATATTTTAATCAATAATAATAAACAATATATATACCCTACCGGTCGCATAAACCACGGAGTCCATTTATTTATAAAAAGGAAATTGCTTTTCAGGTGCATCAGTTTTTGGGATAACGGTTTTTCAATGCCTTCTTTTATATCATGTGTGAGGATCGCTTTCGGATCAACCGTAACGCGAAATCCGGCTTTTTTAGCTCTCAAACAAAAATCGACATCCTCAAAGTACATGAAAAATCTTTCATCGAAAAAGCCGATTTTCTCAAATACTTTTCTTCTGATCATCATGCAGCAACCGGTTACATAATCAATCATTTCATTGCCTGCCCTGAGCGTAGTCGAAGGGTTGCATTCTAAATGTTTCGTTCTTCCAAACCAATTCACCTTTCCGCCGAAGTCATTCATCCAAAGATTGTTTCTTTTGAACCGGAATACCGGCGCAACTATCTCCGCTTTATTTGCCGACAGCTTGCCCAAAAATCCTTTGTCGAATTTAGTGTCCGGATTTATCAGTATAACGGCATCGCAACCGTCTTTGAGAGCTTGATGTATGCCCAAATTACAGCCGGCGGCGTATCCCAGATCCTGGTGATTCTCTGTCAGTTTTATCTTTTGGTCTTGATTTAATTGATTCAATTTTACCTGATCTTTTTCATCAGAACCGTTGTCAACAACAATAACCTCTATTTGAACCTTTTCCGTCTTTTCTTTTAAAAGACTGTTTATCAATCCGAAAAGTTTTTCTTCATAATAATTGACAATAATGACCGCTATTTTATGCATATTGATTGATAATCTTCAGTAATTTATCCGCGGACTTATCCCAACTGAAACTCTTCGCGCGATTTTTACCCGCTTCTCCTATTTTACAACTTAATTTTTTATCCACCGCTATTTGATACAATTTCCTGCTTATATCCTCTATATCATAAGGATCTGCGTAAAGAACGGAGTCCCCGGCAATTTCTTTTATCGTTGGGATATCGGATGTCACGACTGGAAGTCCCGCAGACATCGCTTCGGCAATCGGCAGTCCGAATCCCTCAGCAAGGGAAGGCGACAAAAATATCTCTGCGCCTAAGTATAAAGATGGCAGATCTCTATCGTCAACAAAACCGAGGACGTGTATTTCTTTGTCTGATTTTATTTTTAATTCATTTGCCCCGGCTAATACCAGCTGATAATTATTTTTCATTTTACGGTTAAAAATCCTGAAAGCGGCCATCATCCGTCCGATGTTTTTAAGAGGTTTAAGAGTACCGACAAAAAGAATATAAGGCTTTTTTGACTTTATCTGTTCTACCGGTTGAAAATTTTTACTGACGCCATGGTATATTACTTCGATCTTATTTTCGGCAATTCCATATAGTTTAACCAAATCGCCTTTAGTGGCCTTTGAGACAGCGACAATCTTATCGCAGTGTTTTACCGCAAATTTAGTCTGTCTCGAAAGCCGCTTATAATTGTTGCCATAAGCTTGGGGAAATTTTTCGAATGCCAAATCATGGACAAAAATGATTGAAGGGAACGGATGATAAAAAGGAAGGGCTTGCGAAAGACCCAGGAAAAGATCCTGTTTCTTCCTCAAAAATTCGGCTGATAAACGGCCGCTTAACCAAAACTTTTGGGGCTTTAAGACAATATTTTTAACGTTATTACTAAATTTACCCAAAATACCCGCAGGGATTTTCTCAAAAGAATAGAGAAAATAATTATTCTCTTTATCCTGATGGGTCAATGAGGACAAAATCTCGACAGCGAAACGCCAGACTCCCGTCTGTTGGTGTATATCTTTTATTCCCAAACAACCAGCATCAACGCCAATAATCACGCCGGCCTAACCTCCCTTGGTAAAAATCCAATATTCCCAAAACGGCAAAAAACTCGCCTTTCTTCAGATGTTCCGTCAGGGTTTTTGCCAACCGGAAAGTCTCCCGAAACCTGACGGAAAAAGGGGCATTTCTCTGGATAAAGAACAGGTGATTTCTGGCCATGTAATATTGTTGGGCCGGCGAATTGCGGCCGTACGAGGAAGACTCTTTATGGATGATAACCGCTTGAGGCACGTAAACGAGTTTAAATCCTTTTTCTTTCACCCTCAAACAAAGATCAACATCCTCATAATACATGAAAAAGTCCTTGCCGAATAAACCGGCCTTTTCAAAAACGCTTGCTCTCACCATCATGGCCGTGCCGGAGATGAAACCCGGCTCACTAACCTCATCGTAGTGGGTCAGAACCCGGTCTGCGATACCGATCAGACCGCCGGAAAACCTTTTTTTGTCGATAATGCCTCCGGCTGACCAGATGGTTCCGTCATCCGAAAGGATTTTCGGCCCCGTTATTCCAACGTTTTCTCTTTTCTCCATGTAATCGAGTAATTTATCTATGGCTCCTTTGCGGATAACCGTATCCGGGTTAAGGATAAAAATATATTCCATTTTCTTTTTAAGAAGATACAAGATACCGTGGTTATTGCCTCCGCCGTAGCCTAAATCCTCTTTCAACCGCAGGATCTTCACTTGCGGATATTCTTCCTTGATCATCTTAACGGATTTATCTTTCGAGGCGCAATCAACCACATATGTTGAGGAGATATATCCCTCTTTCTCAATCGACTCCAGACACTCCAAAATCACATCCTTGTTGTTCCAATTAACAATAAGAATACTCACCTTCTCATTTAGCATAATTATTGTTCTGATTTTTAAAGAAAATACCAGTAAGTATTCCAAAATCGAATAATATTTTAAATATAAAAAATTTTATTGGAGCTCGATTAAATATTTTTTTTATACTTATTAAAATCGAATTAATAAATGAATAACGGAATATATTTCTTACACTTAGATTAAATTCAGATGATCGTCCAATCCATCGAGCAGAATAAAAGACGTCTTTTAAACTTTCAGGGTTATAATGAAAACATTTTGCATTATTTACAGCTACTAGCTTAAACCCATATTTTTCGAGTGATTTATCATCCATATATCCTAATTTTGGATTAAAACCCGCAGTTTTTATAAACTTACTTTTTAGTATTGCTCTAAAAACCTTTTGTGAATAATTTACATTGTTTGATATCCTCTTATTAGTTGGTAGATCGGAATTAATATTCCAACACTTTGACCAAATATTATCAGAATTTGCAACATACTCTGCAGTTGTATATGTTCCAATACATTTTTTTTTAAATATTGGTATAATTAAATTTTCTAAGAAATTTTTGTCCACATACATATCTGCATCAATAAAAACAATTACTTTGCCATTTGACATTCTTGTTCCATAATTTCTAGCTACACCTGTCCCATAATGTTTCTGGTGAAATAGATGAATATTAGTATTTTTAAAGTTCTGAACTTTAATCGCAGTTCTATCATTCGATCCATCATTAATAACTAATATTTCAAAATTTTTCCATGTCTGTTTTAGTATTGATTGTATGCATTTTTCAATATATTTTTCTTCATTGTAAGCTGGAATTACTATAGAAACTAACAAATTATAATATTGCTTTTTCTTCATAAATTCTAAATAAATATTCAACTGTTATTAAAAGAAGATATCTATAGATATTATTATATTGACAGTTATCTTTCAATTAATTACAGTAAATTTATAATCATTAACTGAAATGAGATTTAATCACTATTTATTCTTAGTTCTATTATTTTTATTTTCTGTAATTTCTTTATATA
>JALHWS010000119.1 GCA_022866885.1 Candidatus Microgenomates bacterium
CTCTCAAAGAAATTTTGCCGAAGGTGATCGCCAAAACCAAAGAGCTTTATAAAGTTGGAGATCCCCGGATTGAGTCAAATAATCTGGGACCGGTCATTTCAGACAGCGCGGCAGACTTGATAGAAAAAAGGATTATTATGGCTAAAGCCGATGGGGCGAAAGTGGTTTATGGCGGAACCAGAAAAGAAAGATACCTTGAACCGACCATTTTGACGAATTGCCGGCCCAGTATGGAGATTGTCCACACGGAAACTTTCGGGCCGGTGGTTTCTTTTATCGAAATCAAATCCATTGATGAAGCAATTTCTCTGATAAACGCTTCTTCCTACGGTTTGCAAGCCTCGATTTTTACCAATGATGAAGGCGCCGGCATCCGGCTGGGCAAACAGATCGAGGTAGGGACAATTCAGATCAACAGCAAGCCGCAAAGAGGCCCGGATCATTTTCCATTTTTGGGTATAAAAGGTAGCGGCAGTGGTGTTCAGGGAGTGCGCTATACCTTGGAAGCCATGACTAGGCTGCGCTCAATCGTTCTCAATAAACCGCACTAATATTACACAATGAAAAGGATTTGGATATGGCCGGTTGTCTTCCTGGTATTTTTCTTTCTTTCTCTGCAGTTTCCGGATGATCCTGATTTTGGCGTTCACCTGCAAGCCGGACGGTTTATTCTACAGCATAAGGATTTTCCCCGGCAAGACTTGTTTTCTTTTTCCTTACCCGATCAGGCTTATGTTTATTATTCCTGGTTGGGTGAGGTAATTTTATCAGCAGTTTATGACAGCCAAGGCTTTTCAGGAAAGTTATTGCCATCCGGATTATGGCGGGTAACCATTGTCTGGTCTTTTATCTGCGCCGTCGCCATCTTTAAACTCTTCCGACTTTCCGTTTCCTCGTTCTGGTTATTTTTGGTTTTTCTGTTAGTAACCTCGATGATGTTTTCTTCCATCGGAGTCAGGTCCCAGATGTTTACGTTTCTCTTTTCCGTGATGGAAGCGGCTTTACTGCTGCGCTGGCAAAGAAAATGGCAGGTCAAAAGAGCTAAGTTTCAATTAAGGGAAGCCTTGCCCTTTGTTTTTCTCTTAATGTTTTGGGCTAACCTTCACCTGGGATTTATTATCGGTTTATTAGTCATGATCGTCTTTTTCGCCGCTATATTGTTATCCGGCTTACCATGGAAAAAAAATATTATTCCAAAAGCGCTTTCCAGTGTAATCATCTGTGTATTATCAATAGCGGCGACTTTTATTACTCCTTACGGGATAGGTCTTTATCGGCAAGCCTGGTTGATTTCCCGCAACCCGATCCTGCAAAAGATGAATTTCGAGTGGATTCCACTACTTTCACGGGGGTTCCTCCATCTGTGTTTTGCCGGAATCTCTCTGTTTCTTTTGTTTTTGATTGCCAAACAGAAAAAAATAAACCGGCCGCTTTTAATTGTTTCAATTTTTCTTTTTTTGCTGACTTTAAGAAATGTTCGGACGGCAATGATTTTTTTGGTGTTTTTCCTGCCTCTTCTTTCCCAATTGTTGGCAAAAATTCCTCCATTGTCTTTTAAACTTTTACCGATAAAAGGAGAAAAAATTCCCGTTTATCTTGCTCTTACTCTTATACCTCTGGTGATTTTTGTCCGGATAACGTTAAACATTCGACAAACGATTAGTCTTCTGAATAATCAGCAGGAATTTGCCCAAAAAGGAGGTTATCCGCTTGGCGCGGTGGAATTCCTGCGGCTTCATCCCGACAGTTACCAATTGTTAAACTATGTCGATTGGGGAGGATATCTTGCTTGGCAGCTGCCAGAGAAAAAAGTGTTTATTACCGGAATCATGGACACATTTGTCAGCAATAATCGGTTATTTCTCGAAGATTATTTCGATATAGTTGCGGCCCAAAAATCCTGGGAAAAACTTATGGATCGCTACGGTATCGACAGTCTGCTGCTTCCGGCGTCTTTGCCGGTGGTAAAAGCTTTAAAAGAGAAAAGCGATTGGAAAATTCTCTATGAGGACAAAGAGAGTATTCTCATGAGAAAAACTTGCGGGTGTGGTCATTTATAGAGCTAGATCGCCCGGATGAGGTTGCCTTCCGTATCCAGTTCGACGAAGTGGTGGGTTTTGCCCTGACGATATGACTGGCACTGGTTTTCCGGTTGGTTGTCTACTTCCTGCCGCGGATCATGTGCCACGTCGACGCACCAGTCGGGGATGATCTCTTCGGCAATGCACGGACCGTTTTCCAGACTTGTGCCTTTGGTTTTCAGTTGACTAAAAAGTTGCTTTCCTTTTTCGATGGCCAAGTCGCGATCAGAGGTTGCTGTATTGGCGGTTTGCATATTAGTGTTGGTAACCTTTTTATTGTTTGGAAAAAAAATCAGGACCGCCAGGAGAATAAGAATGATTATTCCCATGACGATGAGCAAATTTCTCATTTAGCTATATTATAATCCTCTGATTGCTTTCAAAGCAATTTCCAGCGTTTCCGTCGGACCGTTGGCGTAAGTATCTATCACCAGATCGTACAATTTCGGGTTCCAGAAATCTTTTGTCAGGTAGAGCTTTTCCCATTTTTTGATGTTTTCTTCTTCCCGGGTCTGCAAATGGTATTTTGCCTCTTCGATAGTCATCCGGTCGCGGTTGACCAGGCGGTCAATCCGGACCGCGTCATCAGGGCAAACAAGGAGAATTTTATAAACATCAGGTATTCCCTGCGCATCATATCCGGCCAGCCAGGATTCGATGACCAAATGGTTTTCCTTTTGGAGTTTATCTTTAATCAGATTGTCCAGATCAAGATGAAACTGGTCAGAGGTTTGCCCGGTTTTTTCCAGTGGGATACCATTTTGTTTGACATGCTGACGAACCAGTTCACCCCCAAGTATTAATTGCCAGCCCAGTTTTTCCGATAAAGATCTGGCCAAGGTCGTCGAACCGGTGGCGGCTTTACTCGAGATGGTGATGTTTCTGGGCATAGGGTTATCTTACACTAAGAACTTTTTTTTGACAAATGTTTA
>JALHWS010000120.1 GCA_022866885.1 Candidatus Microgenomates bacterium
ATTCATCGGTAGAAGCGGCAAAAACCGTCCTAGTGATAGCTCCTTTGATTTTCTCGAGGGGTAGAATTTTTTTATTTGCCGGTACTAAGGGAAAAGGAGGAAAATCCGCCGGACTAACGGTTGTAAAAGTAGCTTGGGTTTTCCCTGATTTAACGGACAGATTATGATCTTCCAGTTTTAATTCGATTTTATCTGTTTGCAAACTATTGATAAATTCGATAATCAGTTTTCCGGGGACGGCGACTTCTCCGCCTTTTTCTATTTTTGCTCCGATCGTATAAATAATTCCCAATTCCAAATTTGTAGCGGAGATTTTCAACCGGTTTTCTTCAGTTTTCAATAAAATGTTTGAAAGAATGGGTAGTTGAGGTCTGATAGAAATACTTCGGCCGACAGTTATCAATGCTTTCATCAGGTTTTCTTTTAGGACGGTTAAATGCATATTATTTAATTAGTAGTAGTAGTAATAGAGAGTGTTGATAAGTGTAAAGAATTTATCCTTAAACGTCAAGAACGACATAATCCGCCAAAAAATCATTGTGTATAAAGACCATTCGGTCTTGTTGATAAAATTGTGGATAAGTCTAAACTCATTGTGGATAAGTAGATAAATTCAACAACTTATCCGAAAAGCCGGTTTTTTATCCCCATTACATCCCCTTTGATTTTTTCGTCTGTGGATAACAATCCGTTTATCTTTTTTACCCCGTGCATAATGGTAGTATGATCACGACCGCCCAGGAGTTCACCAACCTGCATAAGAGGAAGGTTCAGCTCTATCCGCAGGAAATAATAAAGGATTTGCCGCGGTACAGAGATCATCCGGTCTCTTTTGTCGCCTTTCAACTGCGACAGTTTCAGATTAAAATAGGAAGCGACACTATCAATTACCTGGGAAGGTGTCACGGAATTTTTCTTCGGAATCTCTTTAACCGTTTTGCCTAAAATCCCCTTTACCATTTCAGAGTCAATGGGAATTTTCCTGATTTGGGCTTCGGTATGGATCCTGGTCAAAACCCCCTCAAGTCTTCTGGTATCTTCGATATTGGCGGCAATTAGTTTAGCGGTTTCCATTGTCAGGTTAATATTTTTCTGTTTGGATTTAATCAGAAGAATGGCGGTACGCAGTTCAAAATCAGGCGGCCCGACATCGATAGTCAGTCCCCCTTGGAAGCGCGACTGCAACCGGGTTTCCAATTTATTAATCTCCTCTGGCGGCCGGTCGGAAGTCATGACAATTTGACCTTTGTTTTGTTGGATGGCGTTGAAAGTGTGGAAAAATTCTTCCTGGATGGCGTATTTGCCGGCGATAAACTGGATATCGTCAATAAAAAAAAGGTTCAACTGCCGGTATTTTTTTTTGAAACCGGTAGTAGTTTTATTGCCGATTGCTTCAATAATCTCGTTGGTAAATTCTTCACCGGTGCAGTAAATCAATTTAAGGTGAGGGTTTTTTTCCGTAACCTGATGACCAATGGCCTGCATCAGATGGGTTTTACCTACACCTACTCCACCATAAAGAAATAAAGGATTGTAGGATGCTCCGGGAGTCTGGGCCACGGCAGTGGCTGCCGCATAAGCCATCTGGTTGGACGAGGAAACGGCAAAATTCTCAAAAGTGTAATTAAGATTGAGCCGGATATTTGGTCTGGAAGGAATAATCTCCTGTGGAAGCTTCATGGTAAAAAGAGGACCGTCGATGCTCTTTCCTATCGAAGCCGCTTTGGCGGAAAAAGTAACGACGATGTCTTTTTGGGTGTAGTTGCCGAGGGTTTTTCTGATAATGTCAGAATATTTTTTTTCAATAAGAGTAATCAGCATCGGATTTTTACAACCGATAACCGCCATATCATTTTTTAAAGAAATCAGGGTGGTTTGGGAGAGAAGGGTTTGGAAAACAGCGGTACTGACCTGAAGCTGTAGATCGTCAAGGACGGTTTGCCAAAGTTTTTGGGTGTCCATAAGGTTTTTCCGGGGCAGTTAAAAGATATCCACATGCTAAAAAAGTTATCCACAATTGTCAAGGAAGACGAAGTGATACTTACTAATTACTTTTTATGGCAAGTTTTAATTAGTTGGCGGAGAATCTGTTGGTTCCAGCGTCACGGTCGGTTCCAAAATGGGTGTATTGGTGGGAGCAGGAGTATTTGTCGGCGCTTGAGTTGGCATAGGTGTGAAAGGAAAAGGAGTTTCAGTGGGTGTTTTAGTGATGGTAGGGAGAGGAGAGGGAGATGGAGTATTAGTTGGTCCCGGCGGATTACAGCTAAACTGCGCCACTTTTGAAAAGGGGGAGAAATAATATAGATCGGTACAGTTGTCGCAGGTGGCATAAGCGTACTTGGCGTAATAAGTGACTCCCTGGGCAAAGAAATATTCCGTGTTGAAGTTATAGGTGGTCGGCAATCCCTGATTGTTTGGCGGAATACGGGCATCGATAAACCGGTTTTCCTGGTTGATATCGCCGACTTTTATCCAATACAACTTAGTATTATTCATACTTCCGTAACTAATATTGACACTCCAGTTATTACTTGAATTCGGTTGGTTGCAATTGACGCCCGGACTATTTGACGGTTGGGGAAGGTTGTTGGCGGAATTGATCACCAGGATTTCGTTGGCTGCCGGAGCAGCAATGGTTAAGACCTGCGATTGGCTGATTAATTGGCCGTTGACGAATAAGTTTGCCTGAATTTGATAAGAAACGCCGGTTTTAGCGTCACCCCAACTCCAAAAAACGCCATTTCTGGCCGCCAACTGATCAACGACGATTTTGAACTGGCCGGTACCGGTTTGTCTCGTTTGGACGGAAATCAAGGCGTTGCCGGGGATTGCTCCGTTTAAGTCTATTTTACCCGAAATAGTCGCGCTTGACGGAGGTGGAGTGGCGGTGGGGTAGCTGGTCGCAACCGGCGTATTGGTGGGTTGGATAACAGGCATGTTAGTGGGTAGAATACTTGGTGAGGGAGAAAGGGTGGGACTAATAAGCATAGAATTGATAGAGAGTGATTCGTTGGCAGCCGGAGCGGTGAATGTTTTAGCGGCAGATTCAGCCAGCAATATACTTCCTTGTACTAAAATCGCCCGGAAATCATATTTTTCCCCAACCTCGGCGTCGTTCCAGACCCACTTGGTTTGATCAATAGCCGGTAAATTTTTAATAATAATATTGTATTCTGTTTCCATAGGCTTCTTTTCCACAATATCAATACTACTTCCCGGTGGGACATAGCCATTTAAGTCAACCATTCCGGAAATATCTGCCTTGGTGGGTGTTTCCGGTTTATGGATAGTGTTAAGAGTCAGTACTTCTTCTGTAGCTGGCGCCGCCAGAATTTTGGGTTCAGATTCGGTTTGAGGTTGTCCATCCGTTTGCAAATATGCTCTCATTTCATAAATTTCCCCTTTTTGGGCGCCTTTCCATTTCCAAGGAGCCTGGTCAACCGGAGGCAGTCCTGTTATCACGGTGTGATATTCCGATTCACCGGCCTTTCTTTGGGCAATGGCGATCGTACTTCCGGCCGGGACATAACCGTTCAAGTCGATCTTTCCGGAAACAACCGCCTGTTTATTGTTTAAAGAGATGAAGAAGGAAACAGTGGCTACGATTAACATTACCAATAGTAATCCGACGATAATAAAAACGGTTTTTTTATGAGGCAAGGGTGGTTGAGTTGGAGGAGGTGGAGGTGGAGAAGGTTGAATAGAAATATCACCAACTTGGGCAGTGGTTTCCATACTAAAATCATTTCATGCTTAAAGGTATTTGTCAATCAAGGATTTACCGCAGGTATAATATATGCTATCATTGTAGCTCGTTATGCCAAAAAGAACATTCCAACCAAAAAAACAAAAAAGAAGAAACACTCATGGTTTCCGGCAAAGGATGAAAAGCGTGGGTGGACGGAAAGTCTTAAGAAGTCGAAGGCAAAATCATCGGAAGAGCCTGACTGTTTAATCTATCAATGCTACCTAAAAAATACCGGCTAACAGTAAACAAGTTTTATCATAATCCTCATTTCAACAAAAAGTACATCTTTCCGTCTTTTATTTTAAATCTGAAGGAAGGAGAAGGAAAAGAGGCGAGGTTGGTGATTGTTGTTCCGAAATCTTTGGATAAAAGGGCAGTTTACCGTAATAAAACAAAAAGAGTGGTGGGCGAAATTTTCAGGACCAAAATCGTCGGCAGGATAAAAAAGAAAGTTGATATAAGTCTGAAAATGAAAAAAATCGTAAAGGAAGAAAACGATATTCTTGGTGAATTATCAAATAGTTTTCAGAAAACCGTTTTTTCATGAAAAAGATTGTTTTATTCCTTATCCGTTTCTACCAAATTTATATTTCCCGGGCAATTTTACACAATCTGTTTGGTAATGGTTGCCGGTTTACGCCTACTTGTTCTGACTATACATACCAGGTCGTCAAGCGTTATGGTACAATAAAAGGATTATTTTGCGGTTTTAAAAGAATTTTGAGTTGTCATCCTTTTTCCAAGCATGTTTGACACCAATAACATTTTCAACACCCTTTTAGTGATTCCGATTTTAAATGTTCTGATCGGAGTTTATAAACTGCTTTTGACAGTAGGCGTGCCCGGCGCTTTAGGTTTTTCTTTGATAATAATGACTGTTTTAATTCGTTTGCTTTTAAGCCCCCTGATGAGTACCCAGCTTAAAAGTACCCAAAAACTGCAAAAACTGAAGCCGGAATTGGACCGTCTTCACGCCAAACATAAAGATGACAAACAAAGATTGCAACAGGAACAACTGAAGCTTTACCAGCAGGCGGGGATAAATCCGGCCGCCGGCTGTCTGCCGCTTCTGATCCAAATGCCGATCCTGATTGCCATCTACAATCTTTTTTTCCAGCTTTTGAATAACACGGATTTAACAAAGGTAGTCAGTGAAATAAATAAAGTCGTTTACCTTCCGATCCTTAAAATCAACTCGCTGGAACTGTCTTTTTTCGGTTTCAATCTGGCCAGTAAACCTGCGGATTGGCAAAAACTCGGTTGGTGGCTCTTGGCGGTGCCGGTGATTACCGGACTGTTGCAGTATTGGCAGACAAAGCTGATGGTGCCGGCAACTCAAAAAACAGACAGTAAAGAACTAATAACAAAGGATAAAGACGGAAAAGAAAAAAATGAAGACATGGGGACGGTGATGCAAAAGCAAATGTCGATAATGATGCCTTTGATGATCGGCTTTTTTGCTTATTCTTTTCCTTTGGGGCTTTCCCTTTATTGGAACACTTTTACGGTTTTTGGTATAATCCAACAGTATAAAATTAACAAACAATTGGAGGCGGAAGAAAATGGCCAAAACAAAAATTAAAAAATTGGAAGCAGAAATGGAAACAACCCTTAAGGATTTGCTTGACCGGTTGCAGGTAGCCTCAACGATCGAAGTGACCGAAACCGAGCCGGATAACTACAAAGTCAACGTCCAAACGGAAGAAACCGGCCTTTTGATCGGCTACCACGGTGAAACCATCAACAGCATCCAACTGATTTTAGGGGTCATGCTTTACAAGAAACTGGGCAAATGGATCAGAGTGGTTTTGGACGTGGGTGATTACCGTAAGATGCGGGAAGACAGTATTAAAGAAATGGTGAATAGGATTGTAGCCGAGGTCGAAAGCTCGGGTCAGCCGGTTAATCTACCCTTCCTGACGCCACTTGAAAGAAGAATTGTTCATATGATGTTGGCTGACCATCCGAAAGTCTCTTCCCAATCCCAGGGAGAAGGCCGGGATAGGAGAGTGATGATTA
Organism: Candidatus Microgenomates bacterium; assembly: GCA_022866885.1. GTDB lineage: Bacteria > Patescibacteriota > Microgenomatia > 2-02-FULL-39-11 > 2-02-FULL-39-11 > JALHWS01. The sequence goes on from JALHWS010000120.1 coordinate 5,768, forward strand.
AACTTCGTGAAGCAGTTCCTGCCGAAAAATAACGACGATTATTACAGTGGCAAAAATCCGGCTCTTTCTTTTTTATCTTCTACTGTTTTTTCTTCCCGCTCAATTAGGCCGTCATTTCTTTTTTGATTTTTCCTTTATTTCCGGAATTCGGAGCGATTATCTTGCTCCAACAATATATCTTACCGATATTATTATTTTCATTCTTTTGATATTTTCTCTTCGGTTGTTGAAATTAAAATTCACTATGTCTTTGTTATTTGTTATATATTACCTGTTATTTAATTCCTTACTTATTGCCTCCAACCAATGGATAGCTTTATACAAATCAGCCAAAATATTAGAGCTGATTTTATTAGGTTTAATCATCAATAAAATCAAACCGGATATTTTAACAATTCTTAAAATATTATCATTAGGCGTTTTTTATTCTTCGGTGATGGCCCTTTGGCAGTTTATTCTCCAGCACTCAATAGGCGGCTTGTTTTGGTTTCTGGGCGAGCGGACTTTTTATGCGACTACGCCCGGCATAGCCCTTTTTTCCTGGTTCGGGAAATTGTTCCTTCGGCCTTACGCCACTTTTTCCCATCCGAATGTCCTGGGAGGGTTTTTGGCAATTACTTTACCGCTTTTTCTTTATGCGGTACTGGGTTTGAAACGCAAGGTTTCTAAGATTTGGTTGTTGTGGTTTAAGACAATGATCTTGGTGGGCAATTTGGTTTTATTTATCTCTTTCAGCCGGAGTGCTTGGGTTGTTTGTTTGTTGGGGTATGCTTTTGTTTTATTGGTAAATAACAAGAAAAAAATCAGCTGGTTGAACAATCATAAAAGCTTCCTCTTAACGCTAATTTACTCATTGATGATTTTTTCAATTATTCTTCCACTGTTTATAAGCCGGTTTTCTTTCGGACAAAACCAAAGTCTGTCTGAAAGGACGAATTTAGTAAAAACAGCATTAACAATGTTAGCGCAAAAACCGATTTTTGGTTGGGGATTGAACAATTTTATTGTTCAGGCAAAAAATTACTCTTTTGGCCTTTCCGATCTTTATATTTTCCAGCCGGTTCACAATCTGTATCTTTTGGTCGTGACGGAAACCGGACTGACAGGTTTCTTATTTTTCACCGTCCTTCTGACGACAACTTTTTTCAAAAGCATGCAAAAGAACTTCATCGTAACCGTTTCATTGACGGCGATAATCCTGTTGGGTTGTTTTGACCATTACTTTTTTACCTTACAGCAGGCACAGTTGTTTTTAACGGTGATTATTTCTATTGCCTTTTTGCCGCAAAATACGTAAACTAATACTGTATTTCGTTAATGTCGCGGCGTTATCAGTGCTGTAGTAGATCCGTATAAGGGTTTAAAAAATTCTTATACCGGAATATTCACGAAATACAGTACTAATTATCATG
>JALHWS010000121.1 GCA_022866885.1 Candidatus Microgenomates bacterium
GGTTTTGATCTGGCCTCAACTGAAGACTATGATGTAATAATTCTCGATCTTATGCTCCCCGGCTTGAGCGGTCTTGAAATCTGCAAAAAGCTTCGGAAGGAAAAAATCCACACGCCTATTTTGATCTTAACTGCCAAAGGCGAGTTAAATGATAAAGTCGACGGCCTTAACTCCGGCGCCGACGACTATCTCGTCAAGCCTTTTGCTTTTGAGGAGCTACTGGCCCGCTTGAGAGCTCTTACCAGACGGCCGAAAAATACCCTTCACTTGGTTTTAAGTTATCAGGACTTAAGCCTCAATGCCCAGTCTTTCGAAGTCAAACGCGGCCAGCAAACAATTCTCCTTTCTAAAAAAGAGTTTGCCCTCCTGGAATACCTGCTTCGACATCCGGAAGTCATCCTCACCAAAGAACAGATCACCGGGCATGTCTGGAATTATGACGCCGATATTTTGCCCAACACGGTGGAAGTTTATATCGGGTACCTGCGCAGTAAAATCGATAAACCGTTTAAAAATAAACCGGCTCTGATCCAGACAGTCAGAGGCTTCGGTTACAAAATTGGAGTAAAATCATAAAGTATGTTTAAATTCGCCAGAATCAAACTGACCGCCTGGTATCTTCTGATTATTATGGTGATCAGTCTCTCTTTCTCCTGTGCAGTCTTTCGGATATTGACCGTTGAACTGGACAGAGTCGCCCAACTGCAAAGATTTCGGATTGAACACCGGTTGCCCGAGCGACTTCGGATTATTCCTCCTTCTGATATCAGTGACGAACTGCAACAGGCCTTGTTTTTGGATCCCGATTTGATCAACGAAACCAAAAACCGCCTGATGTTTACTTTAGCTTTTATAAACTTGGGTATTTTGGGAGGAAGCGCACTGGCCGGATATTTTTTAGCCGGCCGGACTCTGCGGCCGATTGCCCAAATGGTTGAAGAGCAGAAACGTTTTGTGGCCGATGCTTCCCATGAACTGCGGACTCCCCTTTCGGCGATCAAAACGGAAACGGAAGTGTCTTTAAGGGACAAAAAACTTGACTTGCTATCAGCCAAAAAGTTACTTAACAGCAACCTCGAGGAAATCGACAAACTGAAATCGCTGACGGATTATTTCCTGACTTTAAGCCAATACCAAAATACCAACACCCAACTGCCTTTTGAGAAATTCTACCTGTCAGAAACAGTTTTTGAAGTCTGCCGCAGACTGCAAAAGCTGGCCAAGGGAAAAAAGATAACCATTGCCAAAAACCTCCGGAAAATCTCAATCGAAGCCAATAAAGCGAGTATTGCTGAACTGATTACCATCCTGATTGATAATGCCATTAAATATAGTCATGACAACGGCCGGGTAAAAATTTCTTTGGAAGAAAAAAGGGGTCACGCGGAAATTACGGTCGAAGATAAGGGTGTTGGCATAAAAACAAATGATCTCCCCTATATTTTTAACCGTTTTTATCAGGCTGATTCTTCCAGAACAAAAAATGTCGTCAAAGGTTACGGTTTGGGACTGGCCATCGCCAAAAGCATCGTCGAACTGCACTGGGGAAAAATCACCGTTAAAAGCACGGTGAATAAAGGTTCGAAATTCAGCGTTTCTTTACCCAAATGATATTTTAAGCATTTTCTCAGCTTAGTTTAATAAATTACCACCATGAAAAACGAAAAGAGCTTTTTTGACCGGCTAAAACAACATTTTAAAAATCGGATCATTCTGGCGGTAGCGGTTATCGTGATCGTTTTTGCCGCCGTATCCGTCTGGCGTCTTAAAAGCAGTCAGTCGCAACAAGTCCAATACCAGACCGCAAAAGTGGAAAAAGGGACGCTTTCGATTATCGTTACCGCTTCCGGCCAGGTCTCCAAAGCCAACAGCGCCACCGTCGACACCAAAGCCTCGGGAGTCGTTCGCAAAGTTTATGTGGAAAACGACCAACAGGTGAAAACCGGAGACAAGATCGCCGAAATTGATTTGGATCTTGAAGGTAAACAAAGGGCTTCCTCCGCTTGGGGCAGTTACCAAAGCGCTAAAAATACTCTGGCGAACGCCAATATAAGTTATTATTCCATGCATTCCGATTTATTGACTAACTGGAAAACTTTCATGGATTTGGCTCAAAGTTCGATGTACCAAAATTCCGATAAAACGCCAAACACTACCAATCGACAACTTCCACAATATATGAGCATTGATGATCTTTGGCTTTCAGTCGAAGCCAAGTATAAGCAGCAAGAAAATGTGGTCTCGCAAGCCCAAACTTCTCTCAATTCTACTTGGCTTTCCTATCAGCAAACTTCTTCAACCGTTTATGCGCCAATCTCGGGCACCGTCACCGGCCTTTCACTTCAAATCGGTTCAGTTCTGACTGCCCAGTCCAATACTTCCGGCACAGCCACTTCACAAAAAATTGCCAGTATCCAAACTGATGCTTCTCCGGTTATATCTGTCAATCTCACCCAAATCGACACGCCGAAAGTGAAAGTCGGCAACAAAGCGACGCTTACTATTGACGCTTTCCCCGGAAAAACTTTTACCGGAAAAGTCATCAGTATCGATACTATCGGTTCGGTCTCCTCCGGTGTCACCACCTACCCGGCGGTTATCAAGCTCGATACCGAAGTCCCGGAGATTTTTTCCAATATGACTGCCTCGGCCAATATCATTACCCAAATAAAAAATGACGTTTTACTGGTGCCTTCAAGCACCGTCCAAACCCAAAATGAACAAACCACTGTCCGGGTGATGAAAAACGGTCAAGTGAAGGAGGTCAATGTGGAAACCGGCCTTTCCTCAACGACACAAACGGAGATCACTTCCGGCTTATCCGAAGGCGAGACGATCGTCACCAACGTCATCTCAAACGGCGGTACAACTTCGCAAAGAAGCGGCCAGACCCAGTCCGTCTTCGGCGGCGGCTTGGGCGGAGGAGTTTTCAGACGTTAATCAACATGAATACGAAATTCCATGAACACAAAACCAATTATACAAACCAGTCATCTTTCCAAGATCTATAAAACCGGCACTTTGGAAACAATCGCCCTTGAAAATATTTCCTTCGAAATCCAAAAAGGCGAGTTTGTCGCCATCATGGGTCCTTCCGGTTCGGGCAAGTCAACCCTAATGCATATTTTAGGAGCTTTGGATAAACCAACTACAGGCATTTATCTCCTTGATGGAAAAAATGTGGAGAAACTGACGGATGATGAACTGGCGGAGATCCGAAACCAAAAAATCGGTTTTATCTTCCAGGCTTATAACCTACTCCCCCGCACCACTGCTTTGAAAAATGTCATCTTACCGATGATTTATGCCGGAGTACCCAAAGAAGAACGGATGGAAAAAGCCAAAAAATATTTAAACTTAGTTGGACTTTCCGATCGGATGGAACACACTTCAAATCAGCTGTCTGGTGGTCAACAGCAAAGGGTGGCTATTGCCCGGGCATTATCGATGAATCCGGCTATCCTTCTGGCGGACGAACCGACGGGCAATATTGCTTCCGTTCAGGCCGAAGAAATCATGGCGATTTTCCAAAAACTTAATGACGACGGACACACGATAGTTATGATCACCCATGAACACGATATTGCGCAGCACGCCAAAAGAATTATTCATATCCGTGACGGTAAAATCATTGAAGACGGCAACGGCCATAAGCAGAAGAAAATTCCTGCCTGCGCAGGCAGGTAATTATGGATTACTTAGAACTCTTTTTGGAAAGCATCGGAACATTAACTTTAAATAAAACCAGGACCGGCCTGGCGATCCTTGGTATCGTCATCGGTATCGGCAGCGTGATTGCGCTTGTTTCTTTGGGTCAGACCAGTCAACAGGCAATCCAATCGCAAATCGAGTCATTAGGTTCGAATTTACTGACTGTCAGACCGGGTTCAATCAACCAAAGCGGAGTGAGGGGCGCCGCCGGAGGCAGAACCACTTTGACTTTGGATGATGCCAAAGCCATTTCCAGCTCTCCACAAATAACTACTGTTAACAGTGTTTCTCCCGAATCTGAACAGCGGACTCAGGTCACCACCGGAGGGAACAACACCAACACCGAAATCATGGGTGTGGAACCTGTTTACGCCCAAGTCCACAATGTGACAATGGCTTCCGGCAACTTTATCACCCAAACTGATGTCGACAGCATGACCAAAGTGGCGGTATTAGGCCCTCAGGTGGTAACCGATTTATTCGGTGAAGGTGCCAATCCCATCGGCCAATCGATCAGGGTAAAAGGGCAAACTTTGACGGTGATTGGCGTAACTACTTCAAAGGGAGGCACCGGATTTATGAACCAGGATGATATTATTTACGTTCCTTTAACGACTGTCCAAAAACAGTTATTTGGCACCAATTATCTTTCCTCCATTGTGGTTGAGGCCAAAAGCGCCGAAGTGATGGTTGATGCCCAAGATGAAGTGGGATATCTGCTTCTTGCCCGCCATAACCTGAAGGATCCTGCTTCAGCTGATTTTTCCATCATGAACCAGCAGGATATCCTAAACACCGTTTCCGCCACCACTGGCACTTTTACGGCTCTTCTCTCCGGTATTGCCGCCATTTCTCTTTTGGTCGGCGGCATCGGCATCATGAATATTATGCTGGTGACGGTCACTGAGAGAACGAGGGAAATTGGTCTACGGAAAGCCCTTGGGGCCAAGAAAAAAGTGATCACTGCCCAGTTTTTGATGGAATCGATAATTCTGACTTTTTCAGGCGGGATTATCGGTGTCATTGTCGGGATCATTACTTCATACATCATTTCTGACCTTATCAATGCGGCTTTCGTAATCTCACCAAGCGCGATACTGCTTGCTTTTGCCGTTTCGGCCGGGATCGGGATATTATTCGGTTGGTATCCTGCCAATAAAGCTGCTAATCTCCAGCCGATTGAGGCACTCAGATATGAATAGCCCGAACAAATTTTTTCCAAAAATTTGAACGGGTAAAGGAGGTGAATAATTGATGAAAAATAACAATATAGTGATTATCGTTATTATTGCTCTTATCGTTGGTGCGGCCGGTTTCTTCGGCGGCATGAAATACCAGCAGTCCAAAGGAGGTGTCAATTTTTCCCGGCAATTTCCGGGCGGCACGAATAACCGGCAAGGCGCAACCAATAATCAAGCAAGACTGGGAGGCAACGGCCGGCCGGTCACCGGAGAAATATTGAGTCTTGATGACAAGTCCATCACCGTCAAACTTCAGGACGGCTCAAGTAAAATCGTTTTGATTCCAGACAGCGCAATCATTAGTAAAACAGATCAGGGCTCAAAATCTGATTTGAAAAAAGGAGACAAAGTTGGGGTTTTTGGGACGGATAATACCGACGGCACCATTACTGCCCAGAATGTGCAATTGAATCCGGCTTTCCGCGGCGCGCAGGACAGACCACAACCTACTGTTACGAAATAATCTCATTCTAAATTCTAAGCGTTTTCTCAGTTTGGAGAGATATAATTTCCTCATACTACGTTAGCGGGTCTGGGTCGGTTTTGATTTCAGTATGGTGATGATAAGATAAAAGATGAGAAATGAAAAGACAATCATGGATTGACGTACTGAAAGGGATTGCCATCCTTACAGTAGTAATAGATCATTCGTTCTTCCTGTTTCCGAAGCTGCGAGTCAATTTGCTCTGGCAACATACTTATTTCTCGATCGCTTGGTTTATTTTCCTGTCGGGAGTCGCCAATACTCTGTCCGCTCAAAAAAACACCGACTGGAAATTTCCCGGGTCATATCTGCATTTTTGGAAAAAAAGGTTCTCCATCTTAATCCCTTATATTATTGCCTCTGTTACTGCCTATCTTTTTTTGTATAACGACAAATTCGATCTGAAAGAATTAATAAGACAAACATTATTTTTTTCCGCACAGCCTACTTATTATTTCATTAATTTAATCTGTCAAATGTATCTTATCTTTCCCTTGCTTTTTACGCTTGTGAAAAGCGCAATTAACAGACGGCTGCGGATTTTCCTGTCTTTGGCCGTATTCTTTTTATCGCTTGCTATTTTCCCGTTAGGCAACATCCTTCTTATCTGGCCTTTCTCCCCCGCCGGCAGGCTTCTCGGCAGTACTTATTTATCAGCATTTTTCCTGGGAATTTTATTTGTTTTAAAAGGCAAGTTGAACAAAAAATTGTTATTTTTTCCTTCAATCCCGGTTTTCATCTTTCTTGAATACCTGCTTCTTTCCACCAACAATAATTTCGTCGGTCTCGCTCCGAACGTTTTTCAGGTATTTTGGGCTTTATCGCTACTGGGAATAACATCCTATCTGTTGCCTTTACTGAAGTTTATCAAATCCGTTTATCACTCCTTGGCCTTTTTGGGGAAACATTCTCTGTATATATATCTTTACCATTATCTTATCCTGGTTTTACTATCAAAAATAATTACGCCTTCCACTTTTCTCGATTTATTCTTTTTTGTCGTGTCGGCAGTTGCAGGTTCTTTAACGATTGATTACCTTTATCAACGACTAATGAAGCTGACATCGCGGAGGTTAACTTTTTAGAACTTTTTCCTGAATTCCCTGGCTCTTAAAGTCATCGAGGAGGCTGACATTTTGCCTCTATTGGGCAAAAGACGGGCGATTTTGTCCCATTTGCTTTTGATCATTTTTATACTGGCTTTGGCAGGCCAAAACTGCAGTCTAGTATAACCGCTGGGATTAGTCTCTACCTTGACTCCTTCTTTTTGCAGCTTAACCATGACAGACTCCTCAAGGGTGAAATCACCGTCAATCGTCTGTGAATCGATACTGTTCATAAATCCCGAAGCGTCAGTCGAATAACCTTTTTTATTGAGAAGCAAAACCGCATTTTTCACTTGAGATTCCAGCATTTCGCCGAAGGCGCCTAAAATGCGTTCCATTTGGTTCGATATGGGATTTTTAGAAATCCGCCGGGTGGTGGCTTTTTGTCTTTTGAGTTCAACCAGTTTTCTCAAATTCTCCATCCTCCGGTTGACCCTGGTTTTCGGTTGAGACGAAGTTGTATCCATAAGAATTTTTTACATGACAAAAGTCAGGGCTTTACCCTGTTTGTTGGCCCTGCCGGTTCTGCCTATCCGGTGAATATAGTCTGTATAGGTTGACGGCTCGTCGTAATTGATCACATGAGAAACATCCTCAATATCCAGTCCCCTGGCGGCCACGTCTGTAGCTACCAGTACCTGCAGTTGGTTTTCCTTAAACTGTGCCAGTACCCGCAGACGCTGGTTTTGGGTCTTGTTGCCGTGGATTGAAGCGGCAGAAAAACCATGCTTTTGTAAAGTGGTCGAAAGTCTTTCTACTCCCCACTTCGTCCTGCCGAAAATCAGCACTTTTTTATACTCTTCTTCTCTGAGCATGGATTTCAGCTTCTCGACTTTTTGGTTTTTATCCTGTACCCGGATAACATCCTGTTCAATAAGATGCGCAGTTTCTTTGACTTTTACGGACACGGTAACCGGATTTTTCAAAAAAGACTGGACGACGCTGGTCACTTCAGGCGGTATGGTGGCTGAGAAAAAAAGTGACTGCCGGTTAATCGGCAGAAGAGAAACGATAAATTTTATATCATGGATGAAACCAATATCCAGCATCCTATCCACCTCATCCAAAACGATGTTGTGGAAATCGGCAAGAGGTAAAAACCGCCGTTTAATCAAGTCGCAGAGCCTGCCCGGAGTGCCGATGACAATATTGGGATGAAGTCTTAAGGCGTCAATTTGTCTGTTGATACTGGCTCCGCCAATACAAAGCAGGGAAAGGATATTCAAACCTTTGGAAAAAAAACGGAGCTCGTCTTCTATCTGGACGGCTAATTCTCTCGTAGGTACGATAATCAGTACTTTTTCCGACCGGTTACCGATAATCTTATTTACCAACGGGATCAGGAAAGCGGCTGTTTTGCCCGTACCGGTATTGGCTATCCCCACTACATCCCGTCCGTTTATGATATGCATCATGGCTTGATCCTGAATAGGCGTCGGTAAGGTATATCCGTGAGAGGCGATATTTTCCTTTAAACGGCTGTCAATTGGAAACTCGGCAAAAGATTTGATCTGGTTGACGTAAATCCCTTCCGGAAAGCTGTTTTCAAGGGAAACGGTTTTGTTGACGTATTTTGAAGCCTGGATTGATTCTTTTGGCCGCGAATGACCAAAATGTCTGTTCCCTCCTTGGAATCGATTGTGACTGCGAAAACGTGATTTTTGAAACATAATTATATGAATTTATACCAATAAACCTGTCTAAATGAGAAGTGCCTTAACGAAGTGGAAAAAGATACGAAGAATAAAAATTTAGAGTATCTTTATCTTGACTCTTCAAAACAAAATCAGATTTAAACAGATTTATTAGTTCAAATCTGTTTGAAGTAGTATAACACACCTCCAGTTACTTGTCAATATACTATAGGTTGCCACAACCTGTTCATACTTGGACAATCAAAACAACATAATTCTTACCGTAATACTTGGTACAGGCAGGGCAACTGGTGTAATAGAAGTACAACTTCTTCATCGTTTTCTTTTTTGATTTAACGTGCCTCTGCATTTCTTTCACCCACTTGCCGATATTTTGAAACGGCCCTTCAAAAACTTTCGTGAGATATGTCCCTGATAACCTTACCATCTCCGACTTCGGCACGTTTTTACTAACGGCGATATAGATGTCTGATCCCCAAAGGGAATTTTCGTCGGAAAGCATAAGCGGCACCGGCACCAAAGCGTTTGCCTTACTGATCTTCTCCACATTTTTGACCATCACCCGGCCGAAATTGAGAGGAATATGAAAAATGCTTCTTACCCGGTCTTTGAGAAACAGCTTGTCTTTCCAGGTAATTTCCTTTTCATCCCAGGGCTTGGGATCAAACCTCAGACAGCAACCGGTCTCCGAGTCTTTATATAGTTTATCCATATATTTTCCTCCTTAGGAGTATTTTACTACATCATTGACAAGTTTTTTAAAAAATGTGCTAAACTAAACTAATGCCCACACCCATTCCTCCCAACGAACAGAAGTCTGCTATCAAATTACTCGTCCTCATTATTTTTCTTCTCATTCTCCTTTTCTTGATCCTGGTAGCCGGTATAACCGGTTATCTTTTTCTCCAAAACCAACAACTAAGAAAGCAAACACAACCGGAACAAAAAACAACCGTTACTACCCCATCCGGACAAACCGCCACAGTTTTTGAAGAAAACCAACCAGCATCTTCAGTCCAAGGCCCATCATTTCAAGAAATTTTGGGGAGTTTCTGTCAAGATATTACTCTTTCGCCAACCGTGAGTTTTTACGGTATTAAACTGGAAAACTTACCCATCACTATCGATCAATCAGTCCTTCCGATAAATCTTCGCGAACAGAATACTCTCGCCTGTGCGATCACCGACCAAAACGCCAATAAAGCAGGCTCTGTCGATCTTGAATATGGCGACCACCAACGGGTCCGTCTTTACGACCAAAATTCCGAAGAAGGCGGCCACGGCGGACAGGCTTTCTTCGGTTCCAGACCGGTAATCATCAAAGACGACGGAACGATCAAATGGTCCATGTCTTTGAACTGGTCTGAA
>JALHWS010000122.1 GCA_022866885.1 Candidatus Microgenomates bacterium
ATTTTATAAAAACGGTTACCGGCGCGGATTTGCCGATATGCGGTAACTATTCCAATGATAAAGGGAACGATTTCAACCAGATAAAATTGGCCGATATTGCCGATGCCAGCCACCGCAGAGCCATTGGCAAAATAAAATCCGGGCGAAAGAGCGGTCAGGATATTTTTCAGGTATTCATAAAAAACCATGATTATCCGGTTAAAAAATATCGGGCCGAGGAATGATACGGAGCTGTTTAAGACATAACTTCTAAAACCCAAGAAAACACTTTTGGTATAACTGCTTGATAAAATAACCGCCCCTTTCGGGCCGAAGATCCCCCCGGGGTCAAAAAAGTTGATAATAAATGGCAAAAGCAAGATGAAGCCGAGACCGATCAGACCTAGGATAAATTTTTTCGGCAGGGCAATTATTTGTTTCCGGTTGACGGTCAAATAATAAATAAGAATAATCGGCACAAGCAACCGGGTCATGCTGTAAGTGTAAAAAGCGATGATAAATAAAGTCAGGGAGACAAAATACCACCATTTTTGAGTAACTGCTTTCAGGAGAAAATAGGTTGCAGCGGTAATGAAGAAAAGACCGATGCAGATTTCGAAAGCGCCGCGGCTGTGATAAATATGCCATGGGTTGATGGCGATAAGAAGGGGAGTCAGGTAAGGAAGGGCTTTCAAATTTTTAACTTTTTCATTACGAAGCCCCTGTTTGACCAGAAAATAACTCAGGACGACGGTCAGTGAGCCTAATAAAGCCTCGGGAAACCGAGTTCCAAGGGGAGTCAAGCCAAAAAGAGCCACTGAAGGAACGGTCAGATAAATAATGACCGGCAGTTTCTGGTCGCCGATGGCTTCGAAATAAAGAGGTAGGTATCGGTTATGCTCGTCCCGGCCGGTTTTGAGGATACTGTAGGCGTTATAAGCCACTGAAACTTCGTCTCTGCCCAGGCCAGGAGGGATACTGGTAAGGAGGTTAAAACGCAGGAAAAATCCCAGAACAAAAACAAGCAGAAGAAATATACGCGAATAGTTGATTTTCATATCTTTCCTTTACGAATCATTTTAAATAATTTACAATACAAATGAAAGGAGAAAATATGTTTGAAGGCATAGTTACACCATTTAATACGGTGATGGGAGTCACCCTCGGATATGTGCCGAAACTATTCGGCGGCTTCCTGATTCTGTTTATCGGATTGATCGTCGCTTCGCTTTTGAAAGATTTGATATTGGTTATTTTCAAATATTTCAAGGTAGAGAAGTGGTTGACCGCTTTGGGTTTGATCAAAAATGAGGACGTGCAGTTGTGGCCGAGTCTTTTAGCGGAACTGGTGCGCTGGACTACTATTTTTCTGTTTTTGGTTTCGGCGGTAGAGATTTGGGGATTACCGCGAGTTGGAGAACTCCTTAACCAACTGGTGACTTTTCTACCGAACGTTTTGCTGACAGTTGTCATCGGCTGGGCCGGCCTTATCTGCGGTAAGCTGGCTTTTAATATTGTACGACACAGTCTCAGAGGATTGAGCAGTAAAGAATCAATCGTCTTAGGTAATATCGCCCGGTATACGATTATTTTCTTTACGATCTTAATCATCTTAAGTCAACTGGGAGTGGCTGCAGATTTGGTGAAAATACTTTTCACAGGCATAGTCAGTATGTTATCATTGGCCTTCGGTTTGGCTTTTGGCCTCGGCGGACAGGATGAGGCCAGAAATATCTTAAGAAGCATTCGCGAGAAATTAGAGAAAAAAGAGAAGCAGAAGTAATTAGAAGAGCCGCCATCGTCTAGTGGCCTAGGACATCTGGTTTTCAGCCAGAGAATCGAGGGTTCGAATCCCCCTGGCGGTACTATATATTAAGCATGGTAGGCGGGGACATCTGGTTTTTCCCAGTACTAATCAGACGCTTCTAATGCAAAATATATCGAAGCGTCCTGATAGTACGGGATCCCGTACTTCTAATCCCGATAAAATCGGAAAAGAAAGTACAGGGACAGCCAGAGAATCGAGGGTTCGAATCCGGCAGGGGCTACTTTTATCCTTATAACTTCGCCGCAAGAGCAAATAGATAAAAATTGTGGTATAATTAAAACGGTTATTAAGATAGATATTTGAACTAACCCGCAAAAGACAGGTGCGGGTCTATTTTTTTATGGATATCAGAAACATAGCCATCATCGCCCACGTCGATCACGGGAAAACGACTTTGGTGGACGGGTTGCTCAAACAGACCCATACTTTCCGTGACAATGAAGCCGAGATGAGCCAAACCACTATTTTGGACAGCGGTGACCTTGAACGGGAAAAAGGGATTACCATCCTGGCTAAAAATACGGCCATCAAGTATAAGGAGACGAAGATAAACATCATTGATACGCCGGGTCATGCGGATTTCAGCGGCGAGATCGAACGGGTAATCAATATGGCAGACGGCGCTCTTTTGGTTGTGGATGCCGCCGAAGGACCATTGGCGCAGACCCAATTTGTCATTGAGCAAGCCATTGAAAACAATCTGAAAATCATTATCGTTATCAATAAAATCGACCGCAAAGACGCCAGACCTCAGGAAATCCTCAAAGAGACGGAAGACATGATCCTCCACCTGGCCAAAAACGAATCCCATTTGGATTTCTCCGTTGTTTATGCCATCGGTCGTGAAGGAAAAGCCTGGGAATCTTATCCGAAGGACATGCATGCGGCAGGCGACCTGAAACCTTTATTGGAAAAAATAATCACTGATATTCCCAAACCGGAAGTGATAAAAGATAAACCTTTCAAAATGCTGATTTCCACCCTTGATTTCGACGATTATAAAGGAACATACGCCATCGGTAAAGTCAGCCAAGGAACCGTCAAAACCGGTCAAAATATCAAACTTATGTCATATAAAGAAGATTTGGGAAATTACAGGGTTGAAAAAGTTTATACCAGCGTCGGATTATCCCGAGTTGAAGTGGCCGAAGCCGAAACCGGAGATATCATTGCCATTACCGGTATTCCCGAGGTGGCTATCGGGCAGACGTTGGTTGATCCGGTTGATCCGATTGGCTTTCCGGTCATCAAACTGACCGAACCGACCCTGAAAATCAC
>JALHWS010000014.1 GCA_022866885.1 Candidatus Microgenomates bacterium
GGTCTTCCTCATGCGGATCAAGTTTCAAGCTTTTAGGGTATTTTATGGAAAATTCCGACTGGTCTACCCACTCGGCCAATTCTTCCGCCGGCAGCGGCGTCGGTTGGACATTAGCCACCGGGTTAATGACTTGGGGAGCCAAAAATTGCCGATAGGCAAAATATCCGCCGCCGGCCAAAAGCCCTAATATGATAATGATAATAAGCCATTTTCCTATTCTCATGGGCATAAGTATACCAATCCGAGAGAAGAATTGCTATAATTAGGTGGTAAAATGAAAAAAATATTTTTAGTTATTTTTCTATTCTGCATCACAATTGCTGCCGCATTTCCAAAAAATGTCGACGCGGCGAAAAAATTCGTTCCTTCCACCAAAAAAACAACGACCGTCAGGAAATCAACCGCCTCTTCCAGCTCTATCCCGGCCGTTGTCCGTTACCGTTCCGATAAACTGGGCATCCTTTTTTCCTTTTCCAATTTCTCCGGCATCGAATCAGTCGCCTACTCTTTTCTTTATAAAAGCAATGGTATGCAACAGGGAGCCGGCGGAGCCGTCAGATCAGATAACAATCCAGGGATGGAAAGGGAGTTGCTTTTTGGTACCTGTTCAACATCCGTTTGCACTTACCACTACAACCTAACGGGAGCCAGACTGGTCTTAACCGCCAAAATGACCAATGGCTCGACCGTCTCTAAAACCTACCGCATAAAAACCTACCGGTGAGAGGTAAACAGGTTACCTGGCAAAAAACTTAAAAAACCAACCAAACCAGCTTTTTGTCTGTTCTTCGAAGGTAATTTTTTCTCGTAAAGAAGTATCCTCTTGGATTAAAGCCAGGATAGTCTCTTGAACGATATTTTTATCATCCTGATTGGGAAGCTGTTTCTGTAATTGGAATAATTTCTCTATTCTTGATCGGTTCTGTTCTATTTGCTTCTTTAAGTTTTTGACCGCTCCATAATCTATTCCTACCAGAAGTTTCAGATTTTTGCTCCTGGACTCCAGCCTACCGAGCTCCTGCTGGATTTGGTTTTGGGCTTTATTTTGCTCCTGAGTAATCTGTTTTACTTGTTCTCCGATTTCTCCCTGCAGTGTTGCAGATTGGAGTATTTCTTCTATCTTTCGCGCGACAATGCTCATCTGAGTTTTTGCGTTCTCGCTTATTTGTTTGGGGACATCTTCTTTTTCCGGCGGTTTTTTTTCGGCTTTACTTTGCTCCTGATCTTCCTTTTCCTTTTCAATAATTATATTTTTTGTTTCATTTTGTTCACTTTCTTTTTTTTCTTCAGCCGATTGCCGTCTTTCTTTCTCCTGCTCCTGCTGTTGCTCTTTTTCTTGTTCTGCTTGCAGAGTTTTTTGGATCTCCCTCTCAGTCATACTGTTTTGTCCTGATTCATCCTTTGCCTCTGCGAAAGCGAAGGAAACGGAAAATAGTAAAACCAATAAGAGACAGCTTGCTTTTTTCATAAAAATTCCTCTTTACAATAATTATATATCTTTAAAACGGAAGAGATCAAAGATTATTTAAAATCGAGCGTGTTTACTCCAATAAACACTGACCTAATTTATATCTTCCCCCACTCTTTGATGGCTTTTTCGTAAGATTGAGGCGTACCGATGTCTACCCACCGGCCGGCAAAAAGAAAACCGGAAAGCTGCCGGTTTTGGGCCAACTTTGAAAAAATATCTTCCAGAAGGCAATTGCCTGTTTTGGGCAAATAATCAAAAATTTCCCTGTCAAAAACATAGAGGCCGCTATTGATCAGCTGCGAAGTCTGCCGGCCCTTTTCCGGCTTTTCGATAAATTGCTTTATGCGGGCGCCATGCAAAATCACTTCGCCGAAACTGGAAGGGTCAACTACCGATGTTAAAGCAATCGTCCCGACCGTCCCCTGTTCCTTATGAAAGGCCACTAAATCAGAAAGATTGATGTCGATCAGAATATCCCCGTGGATAACCAAAAACGATTCGCCTTTGAGATATTTTTTCGCCAAGACCAGCGCTCCGCCGGTACCGGCTTCTTTGCTTTCGTCGACGTATGTGATTTTAACGTCAAATTTTTTACCGTCGCCGAAATGCTCCCTGATTTTCTCTCCCAGATGGCCGATGGAAAAAATGATGTCTCTGATCTCGTATTTTTTCAACCTCTCCATAATATGTTCAAGGATTGGTCGTCCGCCAACCGGAAAAAGTCCTTTGGGCATCTCAAAAGTAAACGGCCGCATGTTGAGTCCCTTACCGCCGACCAGGATAACCGCCTGGTTTACCCGGGGAGATAGACTTTGAGTGACTAAATATTCAATCGCGTGCGAACGGTTTCTGATTTTCGTCCCGTCGATGAAACCGTCGACTTTCGTCAGAAGGGATTTTTTCAAAGTGATAGTAAGGCGTTCTCTGTCCATAAAAAATTTCCTTTATTATACTACCAAGACTTACGCAATCCTATGTCATTGCGAGTCCCGCCACTTATTCGGGACGTGGCAATCTCGGCCGGGATTGCTTCGCTTTGCTCGCAATGACAATCTATACTAATCCTATTTCCCGAATCTTCTCTTGCGTTTCGTATAATCTGCAATCGCTTTCTCAAATTCCTCCGGAGTAAAGTCCGGCCAAAAAGCATCGGTAAAATACAATTCTGCGTACTCCGACTGCCATAAAAGAAAACCGGATAGTCTTTTTTCGCCTCCTGTGCGGATAATCAGATCCGGATCCGGCTGCCCCGCCGTATCCAAATATTTTTCAAATTCTTCTTCAGTAATTGAAACATTGGAACATTGTGATATTGAAACATTTTTAATAAATTTATTTACGGCGCGCATGATTTCGTTCCGGCCGCCGTAATTTAAAGCAAAATTGACGGTTATCCGGGTATTGTTTTTTGTGTCTTCCATCCATTTTTTGGTTTTTTGCTGGATGTCTTTAGGAAATTTAGCCAGATCGCCAATAATATGTATTCTGATATTTTGCTTATGAAATTTGTCGTATTTCTTATCCAGAACGTACCGAAATAAATTACAGAGGAATTGCACTTCTTTGCTTGAACGGTACCAATTTTCCGTGGAAAAGGCCCAGAAAGTCAAAGAAGTTATGCCCATTTCTATGGCTTTATCTATCAGCGGTTCGACGCGCTTTTCCCCTTCCCGGTGTCCTTCGAAGACAGGCTTACCGTGCTCTTTAGCCCATCTCCGGTTGCCATCCATAATTATTGCTAAATGACGAGGTGTATTTGACATAAAGTATCAATACTGGCGCAAAATGATAAAATCTGCAAGGGCAGAAAGGAATAGTTTCTCTTTGGGACGAAATTGTTCTTTTTCGATAAGAGTCTTCGCTATGGCGACCAGTTGGCTGCTTTCACGGAGACAGTAATTTAATGCTCCTGTGTCTCTCATCATTTTTTTTATCCAGTTGATTTCTTTTGGGGAAATATCTTTTTTACCCAAAAGCCCAAGTAGCATTTTTTTGTCCTTTTCCCCGACCATATTTTCCCAAGTTTTAATTACTAATAAGGTTTTTTTACCTTCGCAAATATCACTCACTACGGACTTTCCGGTAATTTTTTCTTTCCCAAAAAGACCTAAAATATCGTCTTTTATCTGAAAAGCCAAACCGAGATACTCCCCTACTTTCGAAAGCGTCCGGTACTGATTATCATTTGCGCCGGCCAAGACGGCTCCGATCAATAATGGTTTTTGAACCGAATAGAAACCGGATTTATAACAGAGAGTACTTCTGACTATCGCTTCGCTTGGAAAACCGGGTATCAAAGGTAAAACCGTATCTACGTATTCACCGACAATTGTCTCCTCTTTCATCCTGATAAATAACTCTCTGGCTTGATCTATTTTCTGCGGAAACAAAAGACTTCGAAATATTTCCTGGGAGAAAATTTCCGCCAGATCTCCTGACAAGATCGCCAGTTTATCTCCCCAGTCATGACCAAAGCAACCGGCGAAATACTGATGCACTGTTTTTCCTCCGCGCCGCAGAAACCCATCATCAATGATGTCGTCGTGAATGAGGGCAAAACTATGTAAAAGTTCAAAAGCGGTGGACAAACGTAACAACTCTTTTTCTTCAAGAGTGTTTGGTTGTCTGATCAGCTTAAAGCCGGAGTTGAAAAGCGCCGGTCTTATTCTGTCTCCTCCGCGCAGAGTCAGATCTTTAACTTGCGTAATCAAGGCATCGCTTTCAGGAAAAATCTTTTGATAGCGATGTATCTTTTCCTCAAGATATTTTTTTATCAAAGGATCAATTTTATTTTTAAAACTTGCCAAGCTGTCTTCTATTTTCATAATAAATGTCCCTCAACCAGTCTTACCCCGACTGACGGTCGGTTAATTATCACATTTTTCACCTCTCCCGTCGCTTTTAACAATCGGACTACTTTTTCCACTTCTTTTTGGAGACAAAGCAGATGCAGGTCATGGCCGGTATTGAGGGTGAAATAAACCGCTAGACCATCTTTTCGCCACTGCCTTGTTAGTATCATTAACCTCAACGTTTCCGGCAGCCAATAAAGATAGCTTGGTTTTGAAGTCATGATGATCGCGTGCATTTCCAAAGCTTCCGTCTCCACCAGTTCCCCGAATTTAGGGAAATCTTTTTCTCCAAGATATTTTTTAAGTAGGGATATTTTATCGTTGATTTTTCCTAATCTTTCCCTGAAAAACGGGCTGGAAAGGGCCGATTTTTGTGCCTCTGTGGTTGTCACTGACTTTTCGGAAGTGTTAACAATAACTACCACGTCGCAGATTTCCCAGTAATCGGGAAGGTACAGGGAAACGGCATAGGAATCCTCATTGGTTTTTCCTCCCAACCATTCCACAAAACCGTCTGGGACTGACCGGCAAGCCGATCCCGAGGCCTGCCTGGCTAAAATTGACAATTCTTTCTCCGTCAAATCTAAACCGGCGGCAGTCGCTCCCGCCAGGGTCAATGCCGCAAAAGCGGAAGCGGAAGAAGACAATCCTCCTCCCATCGGAAAATTATTTTTGCTGACAATCTTTGCCCCTAAATTTATCTTGGCCATTTTTCTGATTCTATCTAAATGTTGGGTCACCCGATTTTTTTTCAACCCTTCGGTTTTTTGGCCGTCAATAAACACCGTGTCTTCATCTAAATCCTTATTAAATTTAACAGTGGTGGTTGTCTGCAACTCGCTTAAATTCATGGAAATGCTGCCGTTTGCCGGCAACCGCAGCGCCTCATCCGTCTTTCCCCAGTACTTGATGAAAGCGATATTTGAAGGAGCAATAGCGGTTGCTTTCATAATACTTTCACTCCTTCTGAAGAAATCTTTAGGTCGATTATTTCTCCGCCGGCTTTTTCAATTGCATTTTTTACTTCAACTTTTTTTTCCGCGCAAATGAGGGCAATCATGCAATCTCCTCCGCCGGCCCCGGATAACTTGGCTCCCAAAGCGCCGGCATCTCTGGCAGCGGTAATCATTGCTTCCAGCTTTGGCGTTGAGATACCTAAATCCTCAAGATAATCCTGATGATAATTCAGGTATTTCCCTAAAGAAAACCAATCTTTTTCGTTGATGGCTTTTTTTCCCTTTTCCACCAAATCAGCAATGTTATCAAAAATTTTCTCCACCGCGGATGGATACTGTTTCATTTTTTCTTCAACCGATTTTACCATTTTGACCGTATCGGCTTTTATTCCCGAATAACCGATAACCAAATTCATTTCCACCCCTGGTAACCGTTCAACCATCTCCCCTTTGGAAACAAAATATATTATGCCCCCGTATATAGCGCTGGCAACATCAAAACCCGATCCCAAACCCTGAACCGCCAAAACAGCCTTAAATGACAAGTCAAATAATTCTCTGTCAGTTATTTTTTGCTTGAATAATTCGCTTAAGGCTTTTATCGTAGCGACGGTCACTGCCGAAGACGAACCCAAACCGTAATTTCCCAATTCGCTTTCCGTCTCGATCACAACCGGTTCTTTTATAAGGTAGTGCTCCCGGAATAATTTTATCGCCTGGAGCAAAAAAGTCTGATTGCTCTCCTTTGGCGTCACAAAAACATCGTTTTGACCATCTGATAAACCGGCTTTTACGGTCAAATATTTATCAACGGCGGCCACCAGGCACGGCCGGCCGTAAACCACCGCATGGTCTCCCATGAGCATTAATTTCCCCGGCGCAGAAACAGTGATAGACATAAAAGTATCAGGTATTATGTATTTATTTGTGAAGAATTTTTTTATACTTAATACTTACTCTATTCTCACTCCTTCTTCTCCTAACTCAACCGGCAAGGCCAGCAATTGAAACATTTCCGCAACTTTCTGGATTTGAGTTGGATCCTGATGGTAACAAAGAATCATCCCGCTGCCGGTTTTTATCCCCCCGGCGCCAGAAACTTTTGCCGCCCCTCCCGTTTTTTCAATCTCTTTGATAATTTTTCCGGCGAGAGAACCAACAACAGATATTTTATCCAGGTTTCTTTGTCCTTTTTTCATCGCTTCAATCAAAGCCTGACGGTCGCCGCTTTTTAGGGCTAAGAGCATTTTTTTCGTCTGATTTTCCTGATCGGAAAAAACTGCTTCCATTGTTTTTGGATTTTTATCATATTGAGAAGCAACTATTTCTACCATCTCCCTGGTTGTTTCAGAAGGTCTCCCCGTATCAATCAAAAGAAATTTGGGAATTTTATAAGCGGAAATCGGGAGATTCCAGATTGACTTAAAAAAATCGAATTCTTTGCGGTACCATACTAAACCGCCGAAAACAACCGCCGTATTGTCTGCTCCCGAGGGATTCCCGTGGGCTGTTTTTTCCACTTCGTATACCAACTCATTTATTTTTATCGGATTCCAGAGATTTTTGACGAATTTCATCAGAGCGCCGATTAACGCCGCTGAAAGTGCGGCCGATGAGCCAAGCCCAGAACCGATCGGGATTCCGGAGGTAATACTAATTTCTAGGGGAGAAAGTATTCCAATTGAAAATGCTTTTTTGAAAACAGAAATTGCCTCTCTCGCTAAATTATCTTTTTCCGGTGAATTGATAACTAATTCTTCTTTATTCTTGCTACTTGCTACTTGTCCGCCAGCTGGCGAATTGATACTTACATATATTCTTTTATCCACCGCCGCCAAAAGTGCCGGTCTCCCGTAAACGACCGCGTGTTCGCCTAAAAGATGGATTTTCCCCGGAGCGGAGACCGTAAGAGTCATATTGGTCTAAACTTCACTCCGTAAGGAATGATTCCTTCTTCTCCCGGATCCCGGGTTTTGCGAAGGACTGTCTTTACTTTTTGTCCGATCTGTAAATGTTTATCTTCCCAATCGACCAACTGGGCCGTAAAATTTTGGCCGTTTGCCAGTTTGACTAAAGCGACAATATAAGGAGCCTGGGCTTCAAAACCGGCCGGCGGCACGAATATTTTGGTAAAGGATACAATTTTTCCCTTCAAACCCAAAAGTTGTCTGATTCTTTTCTGGTTTCGCCAAATTTTTACAGGAGAAATCATATAAATTTAATCTTTTTTTAAAATATGAACTACGGCTGTTGCTCCACTGCCGCCGACATTATGAGTCAAACCTATTTTTGCTCCCTCAACTTGTTTCCGGCCGGCAATTCCTTTTAGTTGATTATAAATCTCGACAATCTGTTTGACTCCGGTTGCTCCCACCGGATGGCCGCAGGCTTTAAGCCCTCCGGAAGTATTGATAATCGGTCCGCTGCCGCCCAGTTTTGTCTTTCCGGAAGTTATAGCCCGGGCAGCCTTTCCTTTTTCAAAAAATCCCAAATCTTCCATCGCCATGATTTCGGCGATGGTAAAACAGTCATGCACTTCAGCCACATCAATTTCTTTCGGGGAAATTCCCGCCATCTGATAGGCTTTTTGGGAGGCAACTCTCACGGCTTTCAAACCGGTCAGGTCTTCCCTCTCGGAAAGGCCTAAAGTGTCTGTCGCCACCGCCGACGCTATAATATTAACTTCATTATTTTTGATTTTGGTTAGTATCACCGCCGCCGCGCCGTCGGTAATCGGCGAACAGTCCAGAAGTTTCAGAGGATCTGCCACTTTCGGGCTCTTCATCACCTTTTCCAAAGTGACCGGAAAAACAAATTGTGCGTGGGAGTTAAGAGATGCATGGTAATGGTTTTTGACCGCCACCTGCGCCATATCCTCCTCGGTGGTCCCGTATTTTTGCATATGACACCTGGCCATTATCGCGTAAAGCCCGGGAAAAGTGGCCCCGGCTTCCCGTTCGGCATCAGTCCCTGCACCCATCAGCATTTGGGCCACTTCTTCAGGTTTATGATCAGTCATTTTTTCCACTCCCAAAACCAAAACTGTCTCGTAAAGACCTGATTGGATTGCCATCACTGCGCTATGAACCGCCAAACCGCCGGAAGCGCAAGCGCCTTCTATTTTCATGGCGGCCACCGGCATCCCCAATTCCTCGGCAAAAAATGCGCCCAGATGGTCCTGATTGCCCAAAGAACTGGAAAGCATGTTACCGACGAAAACCGCCTCAACGGCAAAGGGTTTCATTTTTGCCTGATCCAAAGCATTATTCGCTGCTTCTTTGATCAAGTCTCTCGGAGACCGCCGCCAGAGTTCACCGAATTTGGTAGTGGCCGCGCCGGCAATATTTATTTTCATATTTTTTTACTTGATTTTAAATAATCGGTATAAGAGATGTATTTTTTATTTTTCATCAAATCAGAATAAACGGGTGCTGATTTTTGCCATATCTTGAGATTTTTGGTGGTTTCTAAAATAAAAGCGTCGGAACCGGCGCCTGAACCGTATGAAACCATAAATATTTTTTCTCCTGCTTTGGCGATATCCAGTACCGCCGCCAGTCCCAAAAGACTGGAAGCGCTGTAAGGATTGCCTATCTGGTCAATAATTAAAGAAGGTGCCAGTTGCTTCTCGGTAAAACCCAGACGTTTGGCCGCTTGCCGGGGAAATTTGCCGTTGGGCATATGGAAGACACAGTAGGCAAAGTCAGCCGGTTCTGATTTGGTCTTTTGGAGTAAATTTCTGGCACTTGATTCGACATGATAAAAATAGGCCGGCTCTCCGGTAAACCGGCCGCCATGGCTGGGAAAACGGACAGCATCTCTTCGCCAAAAATCCGGGGTGTCTGAAGAAAAAGAGGAAAAATCCAAAATCTCGGCTATAAAATCAGTTTCTTTACGGCTTAATATGTAGGCGGCTGCGCCGGCCGCCGCCGTATACTCCAAAACATCGTGCGGTTTGGCCTGAGCGGTGTCGCTACCGATCACCAAACCGTAATTGATTTTTCCGGAAAGTAATAATCCCGATAAGGCAATTATCCCGGCAGTAGCCGCTTTGCAGGCAAACTCCAAATCCGCCGCCAGGTATTTTTTTTCAAGCCCCAGAAATTCAGCCACAATGGTTGAGGTGGGATTGACGGCATACGGATGACTTTCAGAACCTATCAGACAGGCATCGATTTGCGCGGGGAGGATTTTTGTCCGAAGGAGCGCATTTACAGCGGCTTCATAAGCCAACGTCACTGCATCTTCATCACGGCCAGCCACTGATTTTTCAGTGATACCTAGAGATCTGGTAATATCAGCGGCATTTTTTCCCCAGACAGAAGCAATCTCGGCGGTAGTAATCCGATTACTTGGTACATAAACACCGTAAGCGGCAATTCCGACTTTATGCATTTTTTCCTCTTGCCAAACTCAAATGAGCTCCGGCCAATTTCCTTCCTGCCAAAGCAGCCAAAAGTGATAATTCTCCGGCCAATACTGCCCCTCCGATAATTTCCGCTAAAGTCTGGCTGTTTTTCTTTCCATTCTCTTTCTAGATTCCTAAAATCTTCAGTGCTTCTTTTTGGGAAGGTAAAACCGTCCCTCCTCCCACCGTCCCGATCGGCAAATCCGGGAGATAGACGGTCAGATAAAGATTTCCGTTTGTTATTTCTGTCGCAGTTACCCCTAGACTTCCTTCAACCGTGTGGGCGACATCCTGCCCCAAGGCGATAAAAAGGCTGGTGATGATATTGGCGAAATGGGCGTTATATCCCATTGAACCGCTTATCATTGATCCTAAATGACATTTGTCCAAAACGACCTGGTGGATTTTTTGGGGCGTGGTTTTTAAGACTTCCTTCACTATTTTTTCACTTATTAACGCTTCCACCCAAACCTCTCTGCCGCGGCCTAAAATAAAATTTAACCATGACGGTTTTTTGTCGGTATCAAAATTGCCGGCCAGTGAAAGACAGACTGTTTCCGTCTTTTCTTCTATCAACTTCACTATTTTATCAGTAGCGATCGTCACCATATTCATCCCCATCGCTTCATCAGTATCGTATGAAAAACGGATATAAACATTACGGCCGACAATTTTTGTGAAAATATCCATCAGTTTAATATGAGATGAAGTTGAAGAAGCGGTTTGGGCTAACAAATCAAAATGTCCTTCCAGCCATTTTTTAAGCTGGAAACTCTCTTTTAAGTTTTTGGTTTTGAAGATCGGCCCTCTGGTCATCCCGGCATTTTCCGAAAAAACAGTTACTCCGCCGGCTAAAGAAATTGCTTTACAGCCGCGGTTAACTGAAGCCACTAAAGCCCCCTCGCTCGTTGCCAATGGAAGAAAATATTCTCCCTTGGCTTCTTCACCTTTTACCAGTAATGGTCCGGCAATACCAAGCGGAATCTGAACGGCTCCGATCATGTTTTCACAGTTTCGAAGTTGTGCTTGCTCTAAACCTTTAGGGTAGATATTGATTGACTCAAAATGAAGCTTGGTTTTTTCTTCGATCAACTTTCTTCTTTCTTCGATGGTTTTACATTGTCTTAATTTCATATAAACGGAATCCGGAAAACTCCCAAACGGTAAGAAATTATGGCAAATAATCCGAGATAGGCAACAAAGCCAACCGAGATGAGTATGATTTTTCCGATTTCTATTTTCAAGCCGAACCGCATGGTCAAATAATAAAGAATAATTTTCCAGTATAGAAGAGAAATGGAAAAAGCGATGTAGGCCACACTGTAGATTTTGCCCAGGATGCTCATCGTCCGCGGCGGCGGCAGGATCAGATATAAACAGGAAGTGACAAAAAACCAAACCAAAGTCGGCAAAAGGGAGTAAGACCAAAGCACGGTCAAAGTCTTGAAACTGCCGGTCTTCTTTATCAATTTTCCCAAAAGGTAAAAAAGCGAGACACAGCCGATAAAGCCGATGGAGGCAGTCAATACCAAACTGTTAAATTTCACCGTCAAAAAAATAGGGTTACCAAAGCCGGTCCTGATCAAACCGGTAAATTCAAAATAGGCCAGCGAGAAAAGGGTAATAAATGCGGTCGGCCATAAATTATTTTTTTCAAGCGCTATTTTCCGGTAAGTAATATAAGGATTGTTCAAACAGCCGGCAACATTGCGACCGAACAGAAAAAATTGCCTGAGCGTTTTGATTAAAAAATCAGCCATAATGGATTAAAAACCGAATTGAAGAAGAGATGCCAGCCTGACCAAAATTGCCCCAAGCATAATGTACAGACAGACGGCGGCCGTAACGGAGATAACTGTGGCACTCTTCCAGGGTGAGAATTTCAGTTTTGGCACTATTTTTTCATATAAAGGAGTGAAGAAACCGAC
>JALHWS010000123.1 GCA_022866885.1 Candidatus Microgenomates bacterium
CGATGCCGAGAAGGCCGGCTAGGATGCCGACCACGACAAACACAAAAAGACCCTTTCGGGCTTTCGTTCTCATGATTTTTTCTCCTGTTTTTTTCTTTTTTTGGTCTTTTTCTTTTTTTGCCACTCCGATTTTTTCTTCAGGTATCTCCTATTCCTTTACCCTTAAAGGAATAGTTCTTCTTTTTTCGGATTATCCTTTCCTTTCGGATTGGATTTTTCACCCTAGGACTCTTGGTCCTTTCGGGATCCCTACTTGTGCGCCCCGCGCACGAATACCTGTTTACTGTGGAGAATTAAAAGAATAACTTATAATGTTTTGATATATAAAGATATATTGACAGCGTGTGTTTCATCGGGTAGTATTTTTCTACTCTATGAGAAAAAGTACCGCTTATTCAGAATCCGAAAGGAAAATCCGGGATATTATTCAGGAAGAAATCAAGCAAACAAACGGCAAAATCAGTCTGCTTGGTACCTCCATGGAAATTCTCTCCCTAAGAGTGGTTGCCCTCTCGGAAAAAGCTGATTTATTTGACAAACATCTTGTTAATTTTAAAGACCAGATTATAACTCTACTCGATAAAGTGCTTCTGGAGCTTCAAACCATCCGGGAAGAAAAAACTGTCGTTGCCGGCAAACTGTCGGAACATTCCGATATCCTCGAAGACCATGAAACCAGGATTGGAAAAGTCGAACAGGTTATTCTTCCGTAAAATTAGCCGCTTATTCCCTTAATTCTCCACAGTATTTTAATTTATATTAGTTATGTCCACCTACGCTCAGGTTCGCCTTCCCGATTAAATCGGGACAGGTCGAAACTTCGCTTCGGCGAGACAAGTCAACAGATTGTTAAGGTGCCCTTCGCTACGCTCAGGGTAAACTTTCTCTTAAATTGCCTGAGAATAGTAAAGTATTAATTACTCCTTCCACCCCGCAAAAAACCTCCGCGATAAGTGGAGATTTTGCAGAATGAAATGGTTAAATATTACGTGATAGACCATCTTTTACGCTTATAATGCAAAAGCGGTCTTTTCAATATAGAAGGATACAATATTATAGGATATTTGTCAAGTTGGAAAAGCTCAGATTTTTTACCACTTCTGCCAATGGTTTGCCGGTGCAAATAATGCCCTTTATTTATCCTCTACATATCCTCTAGTATCTAGCTCCTTGACAGAAGCCTCGCTGATATGGTTTGCTTATAAACAGACATGGTCCAAAAAACCCGTTTTTCGCAGGCAGGGGGTAGAAAGCGTGTGGGGAAAACGCGGTCTTCTCGTGCCAAAAAACCGGTTAAAATTTCACGGGTGAAAAAAGCTTTTCACAACATCCACCACCAAATCCACAAGAAAATCACCCATCTGAACAAGCTGAAAAATAAGCATATAAGAAAAATTATTAGGTATCAGCGCGTCCACAAAAAGAATTTGCGCCGTCTTGCGATCAAACGGCTTCCCCTAACCCATATCCATAAGTTTTATAACGATCTCCAGACTCAAGAAGACGTCCTCCGCCAAAAAACAATGGTCGTCCTCCGGGGATCAGTCAGAATCGTTCTGGCTGTACCGGGATACGGAAAAAAGGCCGTCGGCTTTGGCTGGTTCCACAGCCGCCGTTTCGTCCGAAGGCACAGAAAAGCCCTGGCCGGCACATTGTCCCTGTTTCTCCTTGCTTGCGGCAGTTTCTACTATCTGGTAATTAAAGACCTGCCTCCTCCGCAAAAACTGGCTTCGGTTGCTCCGGCCATGACGACAATCATCAGAGACAGAAACGGCAAAGTTTTATATAAAGTTTACAAGAGCGCCAACAGGATCTCCCTCCCTTTTGAAGAAATTCCGGATATTGTCAAAAAAGCCACCATTGCCATTGAAGATGCCAATTTTTACAACCACAGAGGAGTCTCTATCAAATCAATTGTCCGGGCGGCCATCCATAACCTCTCACAGGAAGATGTCAAAGCATATCAGGGAGGCTCCACCCTTACCCAGCAACTGGTTAAAAACCGGCTTTTGAGCCCGGAAAAAACTTACTCCCGTAAAATTAAAGAGATTATTCTGGCTGTCTGGTCGGAATTTGTTTATTCCAAAAAAGAAATCCTGACCATGTATCTCAATGAGGTCGGCTACGGCGGCCCGGCATACGGGATAGAAGCCGCTTCGGAAATGTATTTTGGTCTCCCTGTCGGTAAATTGGATCTTGCCCAGACGGCCTTTTTAGCCGGATTGCCGGCCGCGCCGACTACTTTCTCCCCTTTTGGTGAAAACCCGGAGCTTTCTTATATCCGCCAGCAGGATGTCCTCGACCGGATGCTAAAACTGAAAATGATAACCGAGAATGAATACGCCCGGGCAATGGAAGAAAAAATTGTTTTTGCCCCGCAGAAAATCGATATTTTAGCTCCTCATTTCGTGATGTATATTAAACAAGTATTGGTTCAAAACCTCGGTGAAGCGGTGGTAACTGAAGGCGGACTGGATGTCACGACGACTCTTGACTTATCCGTACAGGAAAAAGCGGAAGAGATAGTCCGCAACCAAATCAGCCAGATCAAGGACAAATACAAAATAAGAAATGCCGGCGCTCTGGTCACCAATCCGTCAAACGGTGAAATCCTGGCCATGGTCGGCTCGCCGGATTATTTTGACATTTCCAACAAAGGCTATGTCAATACCACTACTTCTTACCGCCAGCCCGGTTCAGCCATCAAACCGGTCAATTATTCTTACGCTTTCGAACACGGATATACGCCGGGCTCCACCATCGAAGACAGCCCTGTATCTTATACGGCCAAAGGATCAACAGAAGTTTATACCCCGAAAAACTACGACGGCAAATACCACGGCGTCGTCACCCTCCGCTCGGCTCTGGCTAATTCTTATAACATCCCGGCGGTCAAATTGCTCAATAAAAACGGAGTACCCAATATGATCGAACAGGGTAAAAAGATGGGCATCCGAAGCTGGAATAACCTGCCGCCGGTAGGACTTTCTCTGTCTTTGGGGGCGGCGGAAGTGACAATACTTGATATGGCCAGAG
>JALHWS010000124.1 GCA_022866885.1 Candidatus Microgenomates bacterium
AATTATTAAACAAAAAATTACACTTAAGATATAAATTAGTTTTTTCATATTTAGTTCACACCGATTATTTGGACGATATCATCTGAAATAATTTTTCTGTACTGGGTTGTCACCGGATTGAAAAGATAGATGCCGTCAAGTACCTGCATATAATTTGCGTTGATTCCACCAAGACTGTCGGGAAGGATTGTTCTTAAACCGGACAAAGTTGTTCCGTCTTTAAACTGTTTCAGAAATACGCCGTTGGTGTTTGAGGAAAACAATAAGCTTTTTTTCGAGACGGTATCAATGATGCTGTATTGTTTTGGCATTGTTTGCGATTGGGTATTTGTCAAACTGCGGTAAATAAGTTTTTTCCCGTCGAAACTATAACAAAGATGGTCAAAGGTTGTTCCATTTACATCGGAAACTAGGGTCGAAATCTCCCCTGTCTCCAGATTGAGGATTTTCACCTCGTTGGGGTTTATTACCGCTTCCCGATTGATCGTGTCTTTTTCCGAACGCGGAAGAATTTTGGTTTTTGCTTTTTGGTTATAGGCAGTATAAGCCAGATACCGGCCATCGGAAGAAATAACCGGGCTGGAAGAATATTCATCCAGTCCCAATCCGGTAATGGGTTGCAAGCCGTCGTTGGTTGAAACGGAAAACACTCCCCTATACAGACCGGTCATTCTGGCACTGTAGGAATCGAGATATATCCGATCGGTTATTTTTGACCAAAAAATAGGATATTTTACCTGATCCGATACTTCTTCAGAAAAAAGAACTTTACGATCATTAGGGTCATCAACCTTTTGGTAAACGACCTGCGTGAGACCGCTTTTTACCTGTCCTTTGGACATTTCCCAGACTGCCAAAGCCGACTTATCGGGAGATAAAATATATGATTCTATCTGAAATCCATCTGTTGCTAAATAGACAGAACGGCGAAGACCAGTATCTGCAAGGAAATAATAAATATTCAATCCCCTGTCCAAGAAACCCAAATCGCCTATATAAAGGTAGGTATTGTCGGAAAGCGGTACGATTTGTTTGGCGTCTTCCTCAACCTTTCCCTGTAATTTAGCGTTATTGCCGTCAGGATCGACGGAATACAGCTCAACCGTGTTGGGACCCTTAGGATTTTCTATGGATTTGGCAAAATATATCTTTTCTTTGTCGTCCAAAATTTTCTGCCCACCGCCACCGGTACCAGGAGATTGAGTAACAGTACCAGGCCGGCCGATTGTTCCCTTCTTTAACAGCTCCTGTCCTTTTTTTGATGATAACAATAAAGATATTATTATCAGGAAAACGAGGGCTACGGTTCCGATTATTAAGATTCTCTTTTTACGGGTGGAAAAAAGGCTTTTCAATTTTTCCATATCTATATCTTTAAGAATAACACAAAAAAGTACTTGTCAACCAGCGGTTATTTTTTCTTCACCAGGTTTGGCTTATTGATAAGGTTTTCCAGGATTTGCCAGCGCCTTTTTTTCACTTGATGGGGAATATTATCTTTCAATGTCTTGCGAGCTGCGGTCATGGGTCGATCCGAGTAAAGAGAGACGTATGCCTTATTAAAACCGGCTTGTTTGGCTAAATTAACCGTATCTTGAAATTCTTCTTCCGTCTCACCGCAAAAACCGACAATTATGTCCGTACTTACTTTCAAATTTTTCCTGCCTGCGCAGGCAGGAATTTTTAATTTTAAATTTTTAATTAACATCAGGTATTCGTCGCGCGTGTACCAACGGTTCATCCGTTTCAAAACTGAATTGCTGCCGGATTGGACAGGCAGATGGATTTGTCTTGAAATTTTAGGATTATTGACAATTACTTCAATCAATCTTGCCGAAAAATCCCATGGGTTTGAGGACATGAAATCAATTTCTTCAATCCCCTCAATCTTACAGATGTCTTCGAGAAGATACGGAAAAAGGGTTGGAATCCGTAGTCGCCCCAAGTGTTTTACATAAATTGGTTTTAAATTTGTTGATTTTTGAGTTTTTATAAGATCCGCACCGTACGAATTGACGTTCATTCCAAGCAATGTAATCTTCTTGTAACCCTTTTTTGCCAGATCTTTGCATTCGGCAACAACTTCCTCATAAGGACGACTTACCTCCCTGCCTCTGGAATAAGGGACAACGCAATAGGTACAGAAATTATTACAGCCTGAGGAAATCGGCACTAGGGCATGAAATTTATCCGTTCGCAGTTGCGGATAGCCAAAACCAATCTCTTCAATCGGTAAAAATTCATCCACCTGTGGTAATTTCTTTTTAATAAGCCTCAAAAATTTCCCCGTTTTATCCCTTACCATCATACCGACTATACATCCGGTCAAAACAATTTTTCTTTTCGCTTTATGCTTAACGCTTTTCGCTAGATTATTCACCAGTCCATAAACACGATTCTCGGCCATCTCCCGCACCATACAGGAATTTATGACAATATAATCAGCCTGATTGATGCTAAGGGACTTAACCATCCCCTGGCCTTCCAAGTATGAAGTGATCCTTTCCGAATCCGCTTCATTTTGCGCGCAGCCGAAGGTAACGATAAAGTATTTTAGAGGCATAAAAAGATGATTATTTAGCGATATTCTACCAGATCGGTCAACGGTTTTCTCTCAGGACGGACGGGATCTTCGTCAGGGTAGCCGATAACGATCGTCGCCACCGGTGTAAGTGTTGTTTGTAAAACTTCCTTAATTTTTTGCTCATCAAAGTTGCCGACCCAGCAAGTTGCATATCCCAGCGCAGTGGCCGCCAGAATGGAAAAAGAGGCGGCAATGGTCGCATCCTGCAAAGTGTAGAGATTTTTACCCCGGTCGCCAAAAGAGGCAATCGCTTGTTCCGGATCGGTGCAAAAAATCAAAATCAGGGCGGCATTTTTGATAAAGTCTGTTCGCTGGTTATAATAGGCTTGAAATACTTTCCCGATATTAGCCGGACTTTTAACGCAAAAAACTTTGTAACTTTGCAAGTGTCTGGCTGATGGGGCTAAACTGGCGGTTTCCAAAATTTTCGCGATGTCTTTCTCGGGTATGGTCTTTCCGGGTAGATATTTCCGGATGGCTTTCCTTTTGGCGATAACTTCAAAAAAATCCATAATTAGTTACTCTCTTTTCAAAGACTATTATAATATATAATAGGTATATGGAGGAAATTGTTTCTATCGTTATCCGTTCAACCGCGGTTTATGCCTTTATTATCATCGCTATCCGCTTGTTTGGTAAAAAAGAACTGACGCAGTTATCCATTATCGATTTGGTCTTTATTCTCCTTATCAGCAATTCCGTCCAAAGCGCCATGATCGGAGACAACAATACTTTAATTGGCGGATTGACTGCGGCAACTGCCCTCTTTTGTACCAACTGGATTTTGAAAAACCTGATTTTCCGCTCATCTTCAATCAGCCGCTTCATGCAGGGCAATCCTTTGATGCTTATCTACCACGGGAAAATCATCAAAAAGCATCTTGACGAAGCCAAAATTTCCCATGAAGAACTGGAGGCGGCCATTCGCGAACATGGGGTGAAAGATATCAGTCAGGTGGACCTGGCGGTTTTGGAAATTGACGGCAATATCAGCGTCCTTTCTCAAAATTTTTCCCGGCAAACCGTAAAACGAAGACGCGTCCAAAAACAGTTATTACCGATTAGTTAATATTATTTCCGTCAGACCGCTTCCATGGTGGATGGCGGTTTGGAAGCGATGTTGTAAGTGACGCTGACTATTTCCGTACACGCCGCGACAATTTTATCCGCCAACTTCGTCAATACGCTAAAAGGCAGCTTGGTCGGATAAGCTTTCCGGGCATCAAGACTGTCCCAGCACCTTATCTCAATCTGCATGCCATATGCTCTTTTCCCCTCCCTCATCCCGGTCACCCGGTCATTATGCAAAATCGCCATGTATTGAAAAGCACCGCTTTTTCTCAACTGGTTTTCCACGATCAACGTCACTTTCCGGACTAAGTCAATTTTCTCCGGAGTAACGCTGCCGATCACCCGAGCGGAAAGCGCCGGACCGGGAAAAGGCATTCTCTGGTAAACGGCAACCGGTAGTCCCAGCGCTTTGGCCACCCGCCTGACCCCATCTTTGCGAAGATCTATCAAAGGTTCAAGCATCCGATAACCGAAAGCTTTTTGCGGATCAATTCCGATCTGGGCAAAAACATTATGCTGTCTTTTGATGCCGGCGGCGGTTTCTTCTATATCAGTTAATATCGTTCCCTGCAGTAAATATTTGGCCTGATGGGTTTTTACCAGTTTCTGAAAAACTTCTTTGTAAAAAGTCTGGGTAATAGCTTCGCGCTTTTCCTCCGGATCGGAAATGCCGGCAAGCGCTGAGAAAAATTTTGATCTGGCATCAACCACTTCAACTTTTACTCCCAGTTTTTTGAAAACGGCCACCACCTGCTCCGGCTCTCCTTCTCTCATTAAACCGTTATTGATAAAATATGCTTTGAGTTGGTTTCCCAGAGCTTTGTGTCCCAACATGGTGACGACTGAAGAGTCGACGCCACCGGAAAGGGCCGTTACAGCTAAATCATCACCGATCATATTTTTAATCTCTTTAACTTTTTCCGAAATATAAATATGCGGGTTAAATTTTTTGGATAATACTTTCATCCTAATTCTCCTTCCCATCAGGAAAAATATTATTTAATATTTTCTCGGCAATCTCTGTTTTTGGCGCTTTAGGGATTTTCACCAGTAAACCTTTTCCGGAAACGATATAGACTTCATTATCATTGGCGGCAAAACCGATGCCTTCACCTCCTACATCATTGGCAATAATGTAATCGGCTCCGCAATCTTCTAATTTTTCAAAAGCGGTTTTGATTATTTCTTTTTCCGACAATTTATAAATCGCTTTGAAACCGACAAGTTTTATTTTTCTGTTCCATTTTTTCACCTGGTTAATGATTTTCCTGGCCGGTTTGAAAGAAACCTTAATCGACTGACGGCTGTCGATTTTCTGATCGATAAATTTCTCCGGGATAAAATCGGAAACGGCGGCCACGTGAAAAAGGCAATCGTAATCCTTAATATTTTTCTTCATTAATTCTTCCAGTTCTGACGCTGTCATAAACTTTGCTTCCCGCACGGGAAATCTTGGCATAACCGAAGAAACTGAGTGGAGAAATAAAACTTGCGCTCCCTGCGAAGTACTGGCGTCAGCCAAAGCCGCTCCCATTTTGCCGGTGCTCCTATTGGTAATCATTCTGACGGCATCGATCGGCTCCGTTGTTCCGCCGGCGGTAATCATAATTTTTTTCCCTTTTAATTTTTTTGACTGTAATAATATTCTTTCTATTTCTCCTGCAATTTCCTCAACATCCGGCAACCTGCCGATACCGACGGTTCCGCAAGCCAACCGTCCGCTAACCGGCGGCAGGATATATAAACTTCGCCTTTTTAATATTTGTATGTTTTCTTTCACCGCCGGATTTTCCCACATGCGGCTGTTCATCGAAGGGCATATCAAAACCGGAGAATGACTGGCAAGAATTGTGGTGGTCAATAAATCATCAGCTAAACCGCCCGCAATTTTTCCGATGATATCCGCTGTCGCCGGAGCAACAACAATCAAATCGGCTTTTGCTGCCAACTCTATATGGTCTATTTTTCCTTTATGAAAAATATTTTTGTAGCTGATTTTATGACCGGCCGCTTTCTCAAAATCTTCGCTTCCGAACATCTCAATTGCGTGCCGGGTCATCACCACCGCAACATCATGTTTTTTTCCTTTAAGGATTTTTATCAGATCGAGTAGTTTATATCCGGCAATCCCAGCCGAGATACCGACGATAATGGAAGCGCTTTTCATGCGGGTATAGTATAACAGAGAAATTAGTACTGTATTTCGTGAATGTTCCGGTACGCAAACATGACATGCGAGATTAACGAAATACAGTATTAGAAGAACTCCCGCAATTTTTGTTTTTGAGAGTTCTTCTAAAATTTGATCCGGCGATTGCCGGTCCGCCAACTGGCGGAAATTTATCTGACTGATTTCTTCAACGCTTTTCCGGCGGTAAATCCTGGGGTTTTTCGAGCCGGAATATTGATCGGCGCACCTGTTTGCGGATTTCTCCCTTTTCTGGCGGCTCTTGAGCGGACCACAAAAGTTCCAAAACCGGTAACGACGACTTTGTCTCCTTTTTTAAGGGTGTCAGTGACGGCCCCAAAAACAGCATTAACTGCTTCTTTGGCTGCCTTGGCAGTCAAACTGGCTTTTTTCGCGACATGAGCGACTAAATCTGCTTTTGTCATTAGATATTCACCTCCTCGGGGCAGAAGATTTGATAAAAAGACTGATCCGCGAAACGGCGGGATTGTTGTGGTAATCTAAAAATCAATGTATTAGATTTTTTTACTGTTGTCAAGCCCCAAATGAAAAATGATCTAGTGGACGGTTTCGCTGACGCGCAATTCCCGGATGGCAGTGATTTTTATCTGTCCGGGAAAAGTCGGAAATTTCTTTTCTATCTCTTCGGCAATTTTCTTCGTAGTGACGGTTACTGCCGCATCATCCAGTTTACCCGGATCGACAATCACCCGCAGTTCCCGTCCGGCTTGAAGGGCATATGCCTTTTCGATCCCCGGAAAAGCTTTGGCTGTTTCTTCCAAAGTACCCAGTCTTTTGACATATTCGCCGATATCCTCATATCGGGCTCCCGGACGGGCGCCGGAGATGGCATCGGCAATATAGACAATAATCGCCTCAACCGAGGTAAAGGGAACATCCTCATGATGAGAAGCCACACAGTCGATAACCGCCTGCGGCATGCCGTTTTTACGCAATAGCTCAACCCCTAGCTGAATATGGGAACCTTCCTTATCGGTGATGACTTTACCGATGTCATGCAAAAGACAGCCCAATCTGACAACATTCACGTCCGCTCCCAACTCATGGGCCAGGGCAATCCCGATTTTCGTCTCTTCCAAAGTATGGGCAATCATATTTTGTCCGTAGGAAAAACGGTATTTGAAACGGCCGAGAAGCGAAACTTTATCCGCCGGCATATGATAGACGCCAACGGCATGACATAATTTCTCGCCTTCGGCAAACATGATTTTCTCGACTTCTTTTTCCGTTTGCTTAACCACTTCCTCAATCCTCACCGGCTGGATCCGGCCGTCGCGGATAAGTTTCTCCAAAGTGACCCTAGCCACTTCGCGCCGGACGGAATCAAACGAAGAAAGCCTGATAACGCCTTCTTCATCTAAATCCACGTCCACTCCGGTAGCCATTTCAAAAGCGCGGATATTACGGCCTTCTTTACCGATGATCCGGCCTTTAAAATCTTCATCGGTGATTTTTATGGTGGAAACCGTAAATTCCGGTACGTAATCCGTAGCGCCATGACGCATGGCATCAACGATAATTTCGCGGGCCTTTTTCTCGCTTTCGGTGCGGGCAATGGTTTCCGCTTCTCTTATCTGTTTGGCAATGTCGGCTCTCAGTTTGTCCTCCATGGCCGCCAAAATCAGTTGTTTGGCCTCATCACGGGTCAGATGGGCGGCTTTTTCCAGTTTGGCAATCAACTCCATGCGGGTCTTTTCGATGTCAGCCAGTTTTTTCACTTGTTCCTCTTCTTTACTTCGCAGCTGCAACTCGCGCTTATCCAAAAAATCCATCCTTTTATCGATGCTTTCTTCTTTGGCCACTAAACGGCTCTCAATGCTGATGGTTTCCTGACGGACTTTTCCCGCTTCGACTTCCGCTTCCCTTTTGATCCGGAAAGCTTCATCTTTGGCTTCGATGATAATCGCTTTGGCTTCCTGTTGTAATACGGCCGGTGTTTGGAAAACAGGCGCTGTCACTTGTGGCGCGGAAGGTTTTACGGAAGGTTTTTTTGAAGAAGGTTGAATAGCTCCTTCGGTGTTTAACTGTTTTTCGATTGTTTCCAATCTGGTAAGGATTGTTTTTAGGACTGATAACATAGATTTTCTCATTTCGGAAAAATTATAACTTAGTCATGAAGAAAAGAGGAATGAAGGATAAACGCGATTTATAATCGCGCTTCGGAAGATTGATGTCGATGAATATTTAGGTTATTTGGCATTTTTCTATCCTTAACATCCCATATTTACTTCATGAATGTCTTAATTGTATGCTTTTTCGCCCACAGAGTCAATTACCTTACTGATAATTGACCAGTTGAAACCGCGCCGCATAAGGAAATTGGCGATTTTGACTTCGGCTTCATTTTTTGGCAAATGAGCAAATAACCGGCTTTTTTTGTTAACTAATGCTAAAGCCGATGCTAATTCCTGTTCCTGTGACTTTTGATCTTGCATTAGGACTTTTTCGAT
Organism: Candidatus Microgenomates bacterium; assembly: GCA_022866885.1. GTDB lineage: Bacteria > Patescibacteriota > Microgenomatia > 2-02-FULL-39-11 > 2-02-FULL-39-11 > JALHWS01. The sequence continues at coordinate 8,315 of JALHWS010000124.1, forward strand.
GATTTCCGAAGGTATGCCTTTTTGCTGAAGTTCGATTTTTATCAAACGGTATCCTTTGGCTTTTTGACCCGATCTTTGCTCTTTCCACCAGAGGGCAAATTCTTCGTCGTTGAGAAAATTTTTTTCCAGTAAATCGGCAATCACTTTTTCAGCCAAATTTTCCGGGAATTTCTTCTTTGCGCAATATGCGTCTAATTTCTGCTTTATCTCATGGCAACTGCGGGGACGAAATGACAAGACCTTAAAAGCGTAATCTCGTAATTTCGCCTGTTGCTCTATATCATCCATGATAGTGGCTATTAGTCGCTTTTTTCTTTGCCGACGACTTTTTCTTTCATCTGTCCGGCCCGGAAAGATTTCCAGATGGCATCTGCAATCTCTTTGGCCATTTTCGGGCTTTCTGTGAGATGTATCCGGGAAGCTTCTTTTCCCTGGCCGAGCATCGTTTCGCCGAAGCGGATGAAAGCGCCGCTTTTGGAAAGCACTCCCAATTCCAGACCGACATCAATCAGACTGCCTTCTTTGGAAATCCCGGTCTCCAAAATATCAAATTCGGCAAGCCGGAATGGCGGAGCCACTTTGTTTTTAACAATCCTCACTCTGTGCCGGCTGCCGTAAGCTTTGTCACCGTCTTTGAGCGTCTCGATTTTTCTGGTATCCATCCGGATGGTGGCATAAAATTTCAGAGCCAGTCCTCCGGGAGTCGTCTCGGGATTACCAAACATGACACCGATTTTTTGCCGCAACTGGTTGGTGAA
>JALHWS010000125.1 GCA_022866885.1 Candidatus Microgenomates bacterium
AGGAGAAAGCAAAATTTCTGGACCAGCAACAGCAATAAAGTATTTTCTCATTGATGATGGTAATCATACTGCGGTAGCCTTGGCTTGTTTTGCATCTGACGAAAAATTTGATGAAGATTTGATAAAAATAGTAAACCAGATGCTATCAACGATTAAATTCTTAGAAGAAGCAAGTGGCGTGCCTAAAACATACACCAACCCTAAATATCCTATTTTAAAAATTATTTATGATTCAAGTTGGAATTTAAACAGCACAGAAAATCAAAACACAAATGTAAGCGGTGCTATTGACACACTACTTACATTTAATAAGAATGGAACAATATTGTTTTTTGATGTTAAAGTTGGAACACCAATGGGTGCAGAACCAGAGTGTTTTTCAAAAAGTGAAAAACCTTACACTTTAATATCAAATAATTTATTGCGATATAAAGATACTACCTACGGAAATTATTACTGGCAAGGGGCAATCGTTAAGGAGGAAAATGAAAATAAGTTTAATGAATATCTGTCTCATTTTACCGGTGCTTTTAATTGCCAGAAAAACAATAACTGCGCTTTATGCTACACATCAGGTGATTTTGAAACAGCAACTATAAGAACTATTTACCCATTACCAATTGATGGGGTAGATTATGGACAGAATAAATATTATGGAGCATCAGTAAGAGTTTATGTAAAACAAGACGTTGAAGATCAAACTTTTTTGAAAGAGGTAGATAAGATTGTTGAAGAAAGTTTAAACTCCTCTAAATAATTTTAAAGGTAGTCGTTGCCAAGCAAAAATCTCGCACGCAAACAATAATGAATCCTAAAATCCAAAAACATTGTGACCAGGTATTAAACCATCTTTATATCAGTCCTTTGGAAAAGTGTAATCTGCGCTGCAAAATGTGTTATACCCGGAAAAGTAATCAGATACTGAAAGAAAATGAAATTTTGGAATTTGTGGAAAAATATAAAAAGGCACACCGTTTGGAAACAATCACTTTTTGCGGAGGTGAAGTTTTTTTATTGCCATACTTTACCGGTTTGGTTAATAAATTATCTAAACAGGGAATATTCGTCCAGATAATTACCAATGGGACGATTGATAAGCTTAATGAACTTAGTCAGCCAAATTTGATAAACCTGATTGTTTCCCTTGACGGCTTGCCGCAGTACCATGACAAAAACCGGGGTCTCGGTAATTTTACCAAAAGTCTGGCTTTTTTGAAAAAAGCCCGTGACCTGGGATTTCATACGGAAATTTTTTCCATCGTTACTAGGCAAAACTATCCGCAAATTGATTGTTTTGAAGAATATATGAAAAAGCAATTGGGGTACAAAATTAATATTACTTATCATCCCCGAAAACCTATTACTTATCTGGTCAGTCATCCGAAGGACAATCTTTTCGGTGAAGAAAAAGGTTTTGATTTTTTGAAAACGCGGGAGATGGTACAACTTTTAAAGAGCAGAAAAACTTTTCCGCCGAAGAATTTGGGTTGCTATCAAATTGCCCTTATGTCCAACGACAAAGTGTACGGCTGTTGTGAAGGGACTGTCCCAATCGGCAATATCAATGATAAAATGGAAACGCTTATTAAGTGCTTGGAAGAAAGATTGGAAAATTGTATGGGTTGCAGCCAGCCGGATTTCGTCTGCGGGATGCCCCAGTACCAGTCTCGATTTGATCGGGACGGTACGGGGTTTTAGATAATATGAACATAAACGCTATTCTTCTCAAAGAACAAATAATTAAATCCGTTAGGGAATTTTTTTCCAACCGGAAATTCCATGAAGTGATGACGCCGGTTTTACACAAAACTGTTCCTCTAGAAAGGAATATTTATCCTTTTTCGACGATCTGGCATACGGGCAAAGGAGACAGAATTTATTATCTGCCCACATCTCCGGAATCATACCTTAAGAAAATAATAGCTGAAGGTTTAGGTAACTGCTTTTCGATAAGCCCAACTTTTAGGAATCTGGAAGATGAAAGTCCGATCCACCGGCCGGAATTTCTGATGCTTGAATGGTACCGGGAAAATTCGACTTATGAAAAAATTATGGAAGACACAAAAGAGTTAATAAAATTTATTCTTAAGAAAGTCGATTACCGGGGAAAAAGCATCAAGCAAGACAGTGAGTGGCCTAAGCTTTCAATGATTGAACTTTTTCAAAAATACGCCGGTTTGGATCTTGAGAAAATAATTAGCGATAAAGAGATGATCAAAGCGGCAGCTGCAAAAAACTATAACATCAAAAGTGCAAACTGGGAACAGCTTTTTAACCAAATATTTCTGAATGAAATAGAATCGCGTTTAGGCAGTGACCCCTTTTTTATCTTAGATTTTCCTTCACGGATTTCTCCCCTTTGCGCCAAAAGACCGGACAAACCGGATTTTGCCGAGCGTTTTGAGTTTTATCTTGACCGGATGGAAATAGGTAACGGCAATACGGAAAATACGGACGCGGAAGAAGTAAAAAAAACTTTTTTGGCAGAAAGAAAACAGCGAGAAAAATCCAAGATGCC
>JALHWS010000126.1 GCA_022866885.1 Candidatus Microgenomates bacterium
AGTTTCGGCATATAGATGACGGCCGAATTATCACTATTAACAAATGTTTCGCCAAAAGCGGGCAACGCGGTCGGATAAGCTTTTTTATCGTTGTAATAAATCTCCAAAGCCTTGGCGACCGATTCCAAATCCTGTTTTCTCCGGCTGTCACGGCCTTTACTAAGCGAAGAAAAGAAATTTCCCCACAAAGCGCCGCTGATGATGGCAATGATCGCCATGCCGATAATCAGTTCAATTAGGGTAAAACCGGAAAGAGGTTGTATGTTATTTTTCATAAAGTCAGAAAACGTTTGAATATTTCCCACAATTGGTTACCCATAAACTGCGAAATAATGGTTGAGACAATCAGAAACGGCCCGAAGGGGATCGTACTTTTCATGGTTTTTTTGCCTGCTAATATCAGTATCAATGAAACGGCCGCCCCTGTCAAGAAAGAAAGGTAAAAAGCGACGATAATTTTCGGATACCCCAAAAAAAGTCCCATGAAAAAAGCGAATTTGACATCGCCGAAACCCATCCCTTTGCCCTTTGTGAATAAAAATAAAATCAAAAAAAATGCGCCAAAAACAATGGCCGCCAGTAAATGACCGAGAAGAAGATTCTGCTCGTAAAAAAGATCAAATAAGAAAGAAGCGGCAATGAGAACAATCAACACCTGGTCAGGGATGATCCGGAATTTTAAATCGGCAAAAAAGATGACGATCAAACCGGAAATGATAATTAATTGGTAATTGGTAATTAATAATTGGTAATTTTGATTATCCAAAAGATAAACCAAAACAAAAAAAGCTCCAGTCAGAAGTTCAATAACAGGATATTGCCAGGAAATTACTTTTTGGCAATAGCGGCATTTTCGCCGAAGATATAAAAACGAAAAAAGAGGGATCAGGTCATACCAAGCTAAGGTATGCCGGCAATAATCGCAGTGAGAACGGCCTGAAACGACCGACTTCCCTTTGGGTAACCTGTCGATCAGTACGTTTAGGAAAGAACCGATACAAAGACCCAAGACAAAAAGAAAAATTCCCGTCAAAATTGTCATATTTCATTTTCCCGAAGGACTGCTCCGGCCAAAAACAGCTGGGAAATCAGGTAATAATAATTCATAAAAGCCCATTTGTTGAAAAAAAACAAGGCAAAAAAGACAAACGAGGATAAAGAAAAAAAGGCGGCCAGATTATTCACTTTCCGCCGGTAGATAAATATTAAAAATAAACAGATGATCAAAAGGCTAAGGTATACGCTGTAACCGAAACCGAAACGGTAAAGAAGGGAAAAGAAAGTCAGACCCTCATACCGGGGCCCAAAGGTAAGCTGCAGGGAAATGGCATCATGCCAAAAATCAGAAGGATTCCAGAAAAAAAATGGGGCGACGATCAAAATGATGGTCGTAAATACCCCAATTATCATTGGGATAGTTTTCCGAAAATTCCCTATCAGTTTTAAAAATAAAGGCAAAAGAAATAATGCATACTGTTTCGTCGAAAGGACCAAACCGAAAACCGCTGCTGATAAAATATTTTTCGGCTTTAAAGACAGCCAACCAAAAAGCAGTAACAGACATAAAATCAACGGTTCCGTGTATGACTGTTCTATCATGTACGGTGAGATGGGATTGGCGAGAAAAAGAAGAGGATAGATATAACTACTTTTCGATTTCTCGGTCATCTTAAAGATAAAATAGGCCGCCAAAAATTCAGCCAGGATAAAGGTGTATCTTGGATCATGAAAAATCAAAACTATTGGCAACGTTAGATAAACCATTCCCGGCAAATAAGAATAATAATCAGGGATGACGTTTTGGTAATAGCGGGCATAATTGACCGTATATGGATTTTGGCCGGAAACAAAAGCCAGAGCGCCATTTTTGAGGTAATCATAAACGTCGATGTAAGGATCCGGCGACGACCAAATCATAAAGAGACGCACGGACAAAGCAATTGCTAGCATGAAGATCACAATCCTTTTTGCGGGAATAAAGGTCGATTTGCCTATCAGCAATAATCCCAATATGAAATTGAGCATCAGCAGAAAATAGGAAAGATAAACCAGCCATGAGTTGCCCTGATATAAACCGCCATAAACCACTATCGAAAAAAGACAGAGAACCACCAGCAACTGTTCCCGGCTGATAAACTCTTTCCGGAAAGCTCCGTTTCTTAAAAAATATAAAATATATAATAAGGTAGCGCAGAGTAAGACAGAAACGCTGCCCGTGGCGAAAAAGCCGCGGCTGAAAATATAGCCTGAAAGAATAATCAGATATAAAAGGTAGCTCATCTTTTTAACTTTCTATGTTTAATCCAGTATAATGCGTAGTGACAAACAAAAACAAGATTGATACATTCGACTTCGCTCAGTATCAATCCTGAGCATATAAGCCGGAGAGTCGAAGGATTGATTTATGATCGAAAAATTGGCCATTCTCCTTTTTTTACTTATTCCGGTCGTCATTTTTTTCTTCCGCCTGTTTTACCCAAAAACCTCTCTTTTTATGATTCCCGATTTTGGCGAAAGCGACGTTTTGCACTTAAACTATCCTCTGAAAGAGTTGTTGACCGCTTCATTGAAAAAAGGGGAGTGGCCGCTGTGGACGCCAAATTTAGCCTCCGGTTTCCCGATACTGGCTGAAGGACAGATCGGCACTTTTTATCTCCCTAACCTTCTTCTTTTCCGCTTTTTACCCACTATAACCGCTTACAACCTTAATCTGGCTTTTGTTTATTTTTTATCAGCGTTTGGTACTTATCTGGTTTTGAGATTTTTTCAAATTGGCCGGATCCCTTCAATATACGGTGCGCTGGTGTTTGCTTTTTCCGGCTTTTTGACCGCTCATTTGGGTCATTTCAATCTCATCCAGGCCGTTTCCCTCACTCCCTGGCTTTTTTGGTCTTTTCTTTTGCTAAACAGAACACCAAACGTAAAGTACAGTATTTTAGCGGGCTTTTTCTTATCACAACAGATTTTCACCGGCCATTTTTACATCGTTTTTATCAGCCTGGTGGGAGTAGTTTTTTATCTTATCGTGAACAATTGGTCTAATTCCACTAATTTGACTAATTGGATAAAATCAGGCGGATACTTCCTTGCCGCCTGTTTTATTGGCTTCCTCCTTTCCGCCATTCAGCTTCTACCCACCTTCGAGCTTTGGCAAACTTCATCCCGGGCCAAAGGCCTGGATTTCGATACCATCACTTCTTATCCTTACCCTTTCAAACACCTGATGACTTTTATCAAACCTTACTTTTTCGGCGATCCGGCCAAAGGGACCTATCCGCCATATTCATCGGAGTGGGGGATCTTTTGGGAAAACACGGCCTACCTTGGGATTTTGCCGCTTATCCTGGCAGTACTTAGTCTCTTTCTGATCAAAATTAGACCGGTTAAAATTTTCCTGCTTTTGACTGTTTTTTCTTTACTTTTAGTGACGGGGAAGTATTCACCTCTTTATTTTATTTTCTCTTTTCCGCCGTTTTCTTACTTTCGGGTACCGTCAAAATTTTTACTGTTAACCGATTTTTCTTTATCCGTCTTGGCCGCATTCAGTTTGGACAAAATCATCAAATGGTTGAACAAAACCGGCAGGTGGGCTAAGGCGAAAAAATATGTTTTGACTATCAGTATTTTCGGGGTATTTTTCTGGTTTTTTGCCGATGAATTCCGTTTCTCATACAATTATCCGCCTGTTTCGCCGGCCGAACAATGGCTGGCAATACCACAGTCGGCAATCGCTCTGAAGCAAAAAAACAACCCCATGAGAGTCACCGATTTTGGCACCCCAATCGTATGGAATAAAGTCTTCCTCAAAACCGGCTTGCAAAATCTCGAGCCTTTTGTGTACTTTCGAAACGGTCTTTACCCCAATTACAATTCCCTTTTCGACCTTTCCCAAACCGGACTCAATACCGGCGGGCTGATCCCGCGCCGAAGTACCACCTGGATAACGATGGCGAAGTCCATATCATATGACGAAAAAAAGATGACGGCGACCGTCTCCGCCCTGTCAAAAAACGTCCTTTCTCTTTCCTCGGCGGATTTTCTGGTGACCCCTTTTGGGATAAATGATCCGCAATTTAAACTGACAGAAACCATTCCCTCGACCGGAAATTCCGATTGGGGTGAGTTTAAAATTTTTCAAAATATGGAGGCGTTACCACGGGCTTATTTGGCCAAACAGCCGGTTATAGCCACAACGGTCGAGGAATTACAAAAACTTATTTCAGATCGTGATTTTGTAAAAAACAGGAAAGTCATTATTGAGAAAGAAATCCAAACATCAACTTCAGGAAAAAGTGAAGAGGTAACGATTATTTCTGGAAGAGATAGCGAAATAGAAGCACGTGTAAAATCAGACGGAAACAATATTTTAGTTCTAACTGATTCCTATTATCCAGGTTGGATTGCCACTGTTGATGGTAAAAAGGCGGAAATTTTTCCTGTTAATCTCAATCAAAAAGGATTATTACTTTCATCAGGTGAACATCAGATCAAATATACTTATCAACCAACTTCTTTTGTTTGGGGAAAGAAAATCACTATATTATCCGGTTTTATAATTTTTTTAGTGGTGTTTCTCTATCGCGGTTTTTCTCCTCGTAAAGTTTTTGGTAATAGGAAGCTTTCTCCCTGTCCTTGAAACAAACGGCGTAATTTAAGCTGGAAAGGAATAATCCTTCCAAACTGTCTTTCTCCCGCGACAATACATTATCAATTGTAATTTTTGCCTGATCGCACATTTTTTGAGTAAGGTAAACCTGAGCGAGAATGACATGGGTGTCTAAATCTTCCGGGTAAAAACGGATAGCCTCAAGAAGGCTGTTTTCTGCTTCTTTTAAAAAGCCGTTTTTTGCCGCCCAGAAACCAAATTCCTGCCTCGCTGTAGCATAAATCCGTAAATTATCAGAGAGCATCAGATTCTTGAATTTACTTAAACTGCCGGCAAGCGGATCATCATAAGATGACCATAACCTGAGATTCTCTTCCAGAATTTTTTGGCCGGAAGGCAGGTCTTTCTTTTGGTAATAACGGAATAAAAGACCCCACGGCACCCAGATGCCGCTGTCGTCGGCGAAAGCCAACTTGCTGTAGATTGGGTATTTCTGATAATTTTTAGCCAATAAATCTTCAAAAAGCTCTTTACCCTTTTTATCTTTACCGGGCAGGTCCAAATCCGGATAATATTTTTTGAGAGTTCGGCCGTAATAAGGAGTAAATAGTTTGGTCAGGTGGATCAGTTTTACCCCCTGCCAGTTTTTTTCGGTGTAATAAACCGACTGGGTATCAAAAAGCGGGGTGTCGGTGGAGATAATCAGGACAGCGTTTTTTTCAACGCTTGCGAGAATATTGTGACCCAGATTTTCAGCAGTAAAGTCATTTCTAAGGATACTGATTTTCGGATAATTAAGGATAAAAATCCCCACGGGATAAATAAACAGAAGGAGATAAATTATGGAAATGAAGAGTTTGTTGTTTCTACCGGAAGTAATTTTCGCGATTATTGCTTCCATGAATTTGCCGGCTGCGATAATTCCGTAAAGAACGAAAAAAGTACAGAAAATATAAAGGGGTTGGATAAACCGCTCAAAGGTTCCAACCAAAAAATTTTCCACCAAAGGAAACGAGGCATAGAAAAGGAAAAAAAGATAGGAAAAAACAGCAATAAGGATGGTAAGGCAAACAACCGCGTCACGGCGGAATGAATAACCGATACCGATTATAACCAGAATTAGTCCAAGCAACCGGAAATCCTTATAAAAGAAATCCAAAAAGGCCCAAAGATCAAGGAGACGCAAATAAGGTTCATGGGAGATGAAATTGCCGGCGACAAAAGTGCCGTATCCGGCCCTGGTAACCAAAGCCCAAAAGTCGGCTAAGGTTGGAGAACCCATCCAGTTGACTGCCGGGTTTTGGCCGGCGGCGGCAATCACATAATAATTGGGAGCTAAACCGCAGATGAAAAAAATTGCGGCGTAAAACAGAGGGGCGAAATTCAGTCCTTTTTTTCTTTGCCAAAAAAGGTAGAAAAGGCAGGGGAAAAGAAAGATAATCAGGTGATGGTGGGTCAGACTTAAACCCAGGGTAAAGAAAGCCAGATAAAGGTATTTAATATTATTTTCCCGATTGTAATGAAACATCAGCCACAAAAGTAAAACGGTAAAGAAATTATTCAGGGCGAAAACTTCAACGACGCTCGCGTATAGCCAAACCGGGTAGAGAAAGGCGAAAACGGAAGCGGCTATCAGTGAAGAAACTTTATTTTTTGAAAGGTACAAAAACAGATCATAAAGAAGGATGACTGAAGCTGCCGCCGGCAGGCTGGAAAGTAATGCAATCCGCCAGGCAACCGTTTGAAATACAATCGCTTTTGAAGCAATAATCCCCAATAGGGTATAAAAGGGATATCCCGGCGGATGAGCAATACCGGCAGTGGCAATTGAAGCCACAAAATCTCCGGCATCACCGCCATAGACTGTTCTAGCCTGATTTGTGAGATATATAATACCCACAATCAGGCAAAGGGCTCGTCCGCAAATAACTTCATAGCAATTTGCGGATACGGCCCTTTGTGCCGCATCTTTATGCGGCCTAAGAAGCATTATCGGCCATTTCTTTATCAATAATTTCCTGCACATTACTTGATGCACCAGAAACAAGCCGAGCCGCCGGCGGTCTGAGACACGCAACCGTTAACCATTTGTATGCCGTCAGTACTAAACTGGGCATTCGGGTCATTCCTGAATGATTTTGATTCAGGCAGGAAACAGACTGAAATATTTTGCCTTACGCCATTGACATCTGCCGTCGAGGTCAGGAAAATTTTGCTTAAATTGCTTGATCCGGCCAATTCGATAAATTCCGGTTTCAATTCTCCGGCGCTGATGATCTGGTTTACGTAACCGTTTGGCGAAGAAGTCATGTTCACATCGGACATCGGCAAAGCTGACACATCGGTCGCCCAGGGAAATGCACTTTTTGTCGCGTAATACCGGATCGATGCGTTATAGACTTCAGTAGTCGTATTTCTTCTTGATGTATCCGTACCCTTTTTCAACTGCTCAAAAGGATCAACGGTCGCCAGAAGTCCAACCGCCAGTGCTCCCAAAAGGGCAATTACGATCAGAAGTTCAATAAGCGTAAAACCTTTTCTGTTTGATTTCAATTTACATCTCACCCCCTTCGCTAGAAACTGTTAATGAACTTGTGAATTCCTAAAACTTGCTTGTCAATGAATAAATCGGCAAAAGTACGGCCATGACCAAAAAACCAACTCCAAGGCCCAATACAACCATGATAAGTGGCTCCATCATGGTTGTCAAGGAACGAACAGCGGTGTCGGCTTCCGACTGAAAATAGCCTGATAATTTGAAAAGCGAGTCACCCAGTTTGCCTGTCTGTTCACCAACGGAAACCATTTGTCCCAAGATAGGCGGAAAAAGCTTATTCTCAAGAATCGGTTCGGAAAGAGAGAAACCTTTTTCCACTTTTTTGTTGGCCGCCACAAAGGCTTCTTTATATAAAACATTAGATGTGGCATTCTGGGCGATATCAAGGGCGGAAAGAATCGGCACGCCGCTGTCTATCAGGATAGCCAATGTCCGGGTAATTTCCACCAGAGTGGCCTCTTTTATCAAAGGTCCGAAAATCGGGACGGACAAAGAAATCGTCGCCAGCATGTGCTTGCCGATCCACGTCTCTTTCCACTTCAAAAAGGCAAAAACAAGCCCGATAAATCCCAGAAAAAGCAATATCCAGAAGTTACGTAAGAAATTAGACATGGCAATCAAAATTTGGGTAGGGAGCGGAAGCGAAACGCCGAATTCTTTATACATAGAAGTCAATCTCGGAACGACAACCGTCATTACAATAATCGTCACGATCACCATACCGGAAATTACAATCACCGGATAGATAAGGGCTCCCCGGATTTTACCCTGGAAATCCCGGCTTTTCTCAAGATTGTCGGCCAGCCGGCCCAAAATCTGATCCAATTTGCCGGAAGCTTCACCGGCTCGAACCAGTGACAGGTAAACCGGGGAAAAAATATTCGGGTAGCGGGAGATGACATCGGCAAACGATTTGCCGCCCCGCACTTCACTTTCCAACTGGTTAACCAGTTTCAAAAGCGCCGGCTTGGTAATCTGCTGCTGTAAAATGCCTAAGGCTTCCACCAGCGTCAAACCGGCCGTAATCATCGTCGACAGTTGTCTGGTAAAATTAACTGTATCATTGAAACTTATACCGCTTCGCTTAAGGTCCATAGGGAAGAATTTTTCTCCGCTTTCGCGAAGAGAAATGATAAAATAACCGCGTTCGTGCAAAAGATCAGTTGCGTGTTTCGTGCTGGTTGCCTCAACCAAACCTTTTAAAGCGTTTCCTTCCGCGTCTTTTACATTGTATGAAAATCGGGACATAAAAGTTTGTTATCCTTTTATCAACTGTAAATACCGGTCAGGACGAAGGGCGTATTCAAGCGCGGTTTCGTGGCTAATGATATTTTGTTCAACCAATTGTTTCAGATGTTCTTCAAAAATCATCATCCCGGCTTCGGTAGAAGTTTGGATTATATTGTCAATCAAATGAGTTTTGCCTTCACGGATGGTGTTTTTGATGGAAGGGGTACCCAAAAGGATTTCGCAAACCGGAACCCGATCGCCGTTTAAAGAAGGTACCAGCCTTTGGGTCACCACTCCGGAAAGCACCATTGAAAGTTGAAGTTTGACCTGTTCTTTGGCAGAAGGCGGAAAAATATCGATGATCCGGTCAATCGACTGGGCAGCAGAATTGGTGTGAAGGGTAGAAAAAACCAAATGACCGGTTTCGGCGATCGTTAAAGTGGTGGCGATTGTCTCAAGATCACGCATCTCTCCGACATATAAAACATCCGGATCTTCCCGAAGGACACTTTTCAAAGCATTCCTGAAGGAATGAGTATCACCAAACATCTCCCGCTGTGAAATAATGGCTTTTTGTTTCTTATAAATGTATTCAACCGGGTCTTCAATAGTGACGATATGGACGTTTCGAGTCCGGTTGATTTCATCGATAATCGAAGCGATAGTGGTTGATTTGCCTTGGCCGCTGCCACCGGTCAAAAGGATAAAACCTTGCCGCAGTTTCGTAAATTCATGGACTAAAGACGGTAGATTCAGCTCGTCTATTGTCTTGATCGCCGAGGGGATAAGTCTAAAAGAAGCGGCCAAACTGTTACTTTGATAGTAAGCGTTGACACGGAAACGGACGCTGTTTTTTTCATCCGCCTGGTAAGTGGTGGAAAAATCCAATTCCTTGTTGTTAACCAGTGTTTCTTTTTGGACGGGCGTCAACATAGAAAAGATCATCTGTTCGATATCCGCTTTAGTCAAAACCGGAAAAGTGACCAGGGAATGCAATTCGCCGAATACCCGGATTGCCGGTTCGAAAGAAACAACCAGATGAAGGTCCGATGCTTTCCGGGTATAGGCGATTGATAAAAGTTCGCGGATGTCCATAATTGTTCGGCAATTATTCCTGGGCTACCCTTAAAATTTCTTCGACCGTCGTAACTCCCTCAAGGACTTTGAGATAACCGTCCTGCATCATACTAATCATCCCTTCTGACCTGGCCAGCTTTTCGATTTCTTCAGCCGTTGCCCGTTCCAGTATCATTTTGGCAATCGTGTTGGTAATAGTGATGATTTCAAAAATTCCAATCCGGCCTAAATAACCGGTATTGATACATTCTTTGCATCCCTTCCCCCGGTAAAAAACCAATTCCTGATTTTCCGGTATCAGTTTACCAAGAGTATTTCGGACAGATTGGGCAATATCGGGAGCCGGTGTATAAGTTTCTTTGCAGGAAGGACAAATTTTTCGGACGATCCTCTGCGCCTGAACGGCATTTAATACCGAGACTACCAAAAAAGGTTCCGCACCGAGATCCAGAAGTCTCGGGATGGCGGTAGCCGCATTATTCGTATGTAAAGTGGAGAAAACCAAATGTCCGGTCAAAGCCGCCTGGACAGCCAAAGCCATCGTTTCGCTGTCACGGACCTCTCCAACCAGAATAATATTCGGATCCTGTCGAAGAAACGACCGAAGGCCGGAAGCAAATGTCAGCCCGGCCAAAGGATTAGTCTGCACCTGATTAAGACCAACAATCTCGTATTCCACCGGATCTTCCAGGGTGACAATGTTTACTTTCGGCGTGTTCAATCTGGAAAGGAGCGAATAGAGGGTGGTTGTTTTCCCGCAGCCGGTCGGGCCAGTTATCAAAATTATACCGTGAGGACGCAAGATTGCTGTTTCCAGATTTTTTAGAGTCGGTCCGCGTAAACCCAGTTCGTCAAGACTGGGTATCCCGCCGGTTTTTTTCAAAAGCCTCATGACGACTTTTTCCCCGTGAACTGTCGGTAAAGTCGAAACACGAAGATCTACTTCTTCCCCTCCCAGCTTAAAATTAAACCGGCCGTCCTGGGGAATACGCTTCTCATCTATTTTCATGTCTGAAAGGATTTTAATCCTAGAAACGACGGCATCATGGACACTTCTCGGCAAGGCCAGTTTTTCCTGTAAAATACCGTCAATCCGGTAGCGGACGCGGACTCTTGACTCCTGCGGTTCTATATGGACATCCGAAGCCCGGCTTTTTATGGCATACTCCAAAATAGTGGAAACGATTTTGGCGATCGGCGCTTCTTTAATGATCTGACCGATCTGACTGGCTTCAATCGTTCTGACTACTCCTTCACCGCTTTCTTTCAAAGCTTCCGAAACTTCAACCGCCAGACCTTTAGCATATTCCTCATCAATTTTCCCGAGGATTTCTTCTTCTTTGGCCAGGTGAGCAATGATACTCTTACCGGATTTCTGTTCAAGAAACTCAATCACCGGCAAATCCAAAGGATCGGTCATGGCAACAGACAATTTGCTGGTTTTTTTATCCAGGTCAAAAGGGATCAGTTTATATCTTCTGGCTACCTGCTCGGGAATAAGAATTAAAATCTCCGGAGAGATACCTTTACCAGTCAGGGTGACAAAAGGGACGTGGTAAATTTCCGCTTTGGCCGCAAAGATATCATCTTCGGTCACTAAATGTTTTTGAAGAAGGACTTCGGCTATGGTCTTGCCGGAGTTAATGGCGGTAAGCCTCATTTCATCGGCAATCTTTGCGGAAATCAAATCCTTGCCGATAAGAATATCCAGTAATTTTTGGTCAATATCCATGGGCAGTATACCAATTATAAATTATAAATTGGCATTGTATTCATTATCCATTTTCCGGAGTATAATTGTCAATGATATGCAAACCTTTCTGGTTATCTCAAGCGATGACAAGTTCATAACCGGTGAGGTTGAAAAGCTGAAAAAAAAGTATGCCATCTCCGCTTTTAATCTCCATGAAATCATTCCTTCTCCCTCCATCGGGATTGAAGAAGTGAGAAACATCCAAAAAATCTTCATTGTTAAACCGTATGGGGAAAAAAACCGGCTGGTCATTTTACGGGAGATGGAAAAAGCGACCATTGAAGCCCAAAATGCTCTTTTAAAAATCCTTGAGGAACCGCCGAACGACACCTATCTCCTTTTAACTTGCGGCAATAAGGAAAATCTTCTGCCGACCATCCTTTCACGCTGTCAACTGATTAACCAGATCAATGCCGCCAGTGACTTATCAAATTTTGAAAAAACGGAAAAATTTCTGAAAAGTATTTTTCCCTCGACTTCGGGAAAACGGATCATCCTTATCCAGGAAACGGTCAAAACCAAAGAGGAGGGGATAGGACTGCTGGCCGATATTATTAATTTTCTGGAAAAATCTCTACATCGACCGCCGAAAGAATGGCCGGTAAACTTGAAAGAAACTGCCCAGTGCCTTTCTAAAACTTTAGCCGCTAAAAAATATTTGGAGAGAAATATCAACTGGAAAGCCACCCTCGACATTCTCTTCCTGGGATTTCCGGGCACACATTAAATTAGGAACAAGTTGCGGCCGGGGGACGCCCTTGTCAACCCCGCTTCTTTGCTTTATAATCTTTATGTGGATAAACAAACATCCAAAATTTCTTCTTTTCCAAAATATACCGGAGACCAGATTATCGTCCTGGAAGGCCTTGAACCGGTCAGGAAAAGACCGGCCATGTACATCGGTTCAACCGGTATCGTGGGAGTACACCACTGCATCACCGAGATCATCGACAATTCCGTCGACGAGGCACTGGCCAGCTTTGCCAAAAATGTCTGGATTATTTTACATAAAGATAACTCGGTGACGGTTATTGATGACGGCCGGGGCATCCCGGTGGACATCATCCCCAAATACAAAACCTCTGCTTTGGAGATCGTCATGACCAAACTCCATGCCGGCGGCAAGTTTGACTCCCGCGCTTATAAAGTTTCGGGAGGACTGCACGGAGTGGGAGCCTCTGTAGTCAACGCCCTTTCCATTTACATGAAAGTGCAGGTAATCAGAGACGATAAAAGATATACCCAAGAGTATAAAAGAGGCAAACCTCTCGATAGTGTTTCCAAATCAGCCGATCTTACCTATCTTGAAGGCAAATCAGGAATTCCGGATTCTTTCATCCCGAAAATCAACTCGGGCACAATCTCTTCTTTTCTGCTTGACGAACAAATTTTCAAGCAGGGGATTGTTTCCGATTACAATACCATCCGCAAACAGATAAAAGAGAGAGCCTACCTCGTCTCCAAACTTTATTTCCATCTTTTTGACGAACGGTCAGGCATGGAAGACCATTTTTACTTCGAAGGCGGGATAGTTTCTCTGGTTGAGTCGCTTAATAAAAATAAAAACCCTCTCCATGAGGCGATTTTTATCCAAAAAACCGAAGAAATAATTGAAGTCCAGACAGCTATCCAGTACAACAACGGCTTCAACGAAAATGTGGAAAGTTATGTCAATGTCATCAATACGGTCGAGGGCGGCACCCACCTGACGGGCTTCCGGATGGCTCTCACGAGAAGTATCAATGATTACGCCAAGAAAATCGGCGCCGTCAAAAACGGCGACGACGGGATTATCGGTGAAGACACCAGGGAAGGCTTGACGGCGGTCATTTATATCAAAATGCCCTCCCAGGATTTGCAATTTGAAGGCCAGACCAAAGGCAAACTGGGTAATGCCGAAGTCCAGCCTTTTGTCCAAACAGCGGTTAATGAAGCCCTCGACGTCTATTTCGAAGAACACCCCTCTGAAGCTAAAACAATCCTGGAGAAAGTCTATCTGGCCTCAAAAGCCAGACTGGCGGCCAAGGCGGCCAAAGATGCCATTATCAGAAAAGGCGCTTTGGAAGGGGCATCGCTTCCGGGAAAACTGGCCGACTGCCAAAGCCGAAAGCCGGAAGAGTCGGAAATTTATATTGTCGAGGGAGACAGTGCCGGAGGCAGCGCCAAACAGGGAAGAGACCGCAAATTCCAGGCTATCCTTCCTCTTCGGGGAAAAATTTTAAATACGGAAAGAGCCAGACTGGACCGGATATTGGAATTTAACGAAATTAAAGACCTGGTAATCGCACTTGGCATGGGGATAGCAGATAGTTTAGTGACGGAGAAACTGCGCTACCACCGGATCATCATCATGACCGATGCCGACGTCGACGGCGAGCATATCAGAACTTTGCTGCTCACTTTTTTCTACCGCCATCTGCCTTATGTCATCCAAAACGGCCATCTTTATGTGGCCCAGCCGCCTTTGTATAAAATCCAAATCGGCAAAGAAGCCGCCTACGCATACAGTGACGAGGAAAAAGATACCTTAGTGGCCAAAAATAAAAATGCCAAGTTTGCTCCTTCAATCCAAAGGTACAAAGGTTTGGGAGAGATGAATCCAGAACAGCTTTGGGAAACGACCATGAATCCCCAAAACCGGATTTTGAAAAAGATAAATGTTGAAGACGCGGCCGCTGCCGACGAAGTTTTCAGTATGCTGATGGGGGATGAAGTTCCGCCAAGAAAAAGGTTTATCCAGACACACGCCAAATCGGCGAATTTGGATGTTTAATAATATAAATTGTCATTGCGATTCGCCGGCTGGCGAAGAAGCAATCCCGTCCGAGATTGCCACGGCTACTTCGTAGCCTCGCAATGACAGAAAAGGAGAAAAAATATGGATATACAAACAATCGCTCTATTTGTCGCTCCGGCGACCGCTTTGCTTGCCCTTTTCTACGGTGTAATTTTAGCCAAACGGGTTTTGGCCGAAGACGAAGGTAGTGAAAAACTGCAGCAGATCGCAAAAGCGGTCCGGGAAGGTTCAATGGCTTATCTTTCCCAACAGTTTAAGGTTGTGGGAATTTTTATAGCCATTTTAAGCGTCCTGATAGCTCTAGGACTTGGAATCGGGATGGCGGTTACTTTTTTAATCGGCGCAATATTTAGCGCCACCATCGGCTATTTCGGCATGTGGATCGCGGTACGGGCCAATGTCCGAACCGCCAACAATGCTCAAAAGGGCTTAAACCCAGCCTTAAAAACCGCTTTTAGCGCCGGCACGGTTAACGGGATGCTGGTTGTCGGTCTTGGTCTTCTGGGCGTTTCTCTTATCTATATGTGGTCTTATTTTTCCTTTATTTCCCAGGGGACTGATGTAGTTGCTAAAAACGCCACCAATGTCCTGGTCGGTTACGGCTTCGGCGCCGCTTTGCTGGCTCTTTTCATGCGGGTCGGCGGAGGTATTTTCACCAAAGCCGCTGATGTGGGTGCAGACCTCGTCGGTAAAGTGGAAAAAGGAATTCCCGAGGATGATCCGCGCAATCCGGCGGTCATTGCCGATAATGTCGGAGACAATGTCGGTGACTGCGCCGGCATGGCAGCGGATGTATTCGAATCATACGCGTTAACGATTGTGGCAGCCATGATCTTGGGCGGAAACATGTTTGGCTTAAAAGGTGTCGTTTTTCCGCTTCTGGCCCGAAGCGGAGGCATCCTAACTTCTATTCTCGGTACCTTTTTCGTTAAAGCGAAAAATGATCGCGAAAATCCGTTAAATCCCCTGATCCGCGGATTTATGGTAGCGGCTGTTTCAGCGATCGTCATTTTCATGGGATTGGCCATCTTCCTTCTGGGAGAACCGAAGGCCGGTTACGCGGCGGTAGTCGGTATCGTCTCCATGCTGATGCTTCTTTATGTCACTAAATATTACACCGGCCCCGGCGAGAAACCGGTTGTGGAGATTGCTAAAGCTTCACAAACCGGCAGTGGAACCAATCTGATTGCCGGTCTTTCCGTCGGCATGGCCTCAACCTTTTTCTCGGTCATCATCGTGGCGGCCACGATTTACGTAGGCTACTTGCTTCTCGGTTTTTACGGAATTTCACTCGCCGGCATGGGCATGCTGGCAACAACCGGCATCATCATGTCTTTGGATACCTTCGGCCCGATTGCCGATAACGCCCAAGGGATGGTGGAAATGGCAGGCTTAAAAGGTAAAGCGGCCCAAATTACCAGCAGTCTGGATGCCGTCGGCAATACGACCAAAGCCCTAACCAAAGGCTTCGCCGTCGGTTCGGCGGCTGTCGCGGCCAGTTCCCTTTTTGCCACTTATTTTGAGGCGACGGGACTGACTTCCATTGATATTGCCAACCCGAAAGTGTTTGTCGGTCTTCTGATTGGTTCATCACTGGCATATCTTTTCAGCTCACGGCTGATCGGTTCAGTCGGCCGGGCGGCTTTTGAGGTGGTTGAGGAAGTCAGACGGCAGTTTAAAGAAATCAAAGGAATCATGGAAGGCAAAACTTTGCCTGATTATTCCAAAGCGGTCGCCATCGTCACCGCCGCGGCGCAAAAAGAGCTGGTTATCCCGGCTTTGATGGTGGTTATTTTACCAATCTTAACGTCACTTCTTGGTGCACAAGCCTTGGGCGGCTTTTTGGGTGGAGTAGTCGTTTCCGGACTGTTACTTGCCTTTTTCATGTGTAATACCGGCGGGGCTTGGGACAATGCCAAAAAATATATCGAAGACGGCAATTTTGGCGGCAAAGGCAGCGACACCCACAAAGCGGCTGTTGTTGGTGATACCGTCGGTGATCCCTTGAAAGATACGGCCGGACCCGCTCTCAATCCGATGATGAAGATCGTCCAGATCGTGGCGTTATTAATTGCACCGTTCGTAATAACATTTATTGGAAAGTAATCTATTGTCATTGCGATCCCGAGCATGGTCGAGGGAGAAGCAATCCCGTCCGAGATTGCCACGTCGCTTCGCTCCTCGCAATGACAAAATAAGTATTGTAAAATTAAAATTCATATTATGACTGATATAGGAAAATTACTTGAAATCGACATCACTTCGGAGATGAAGCGAAGTTACCTTGATTACGCCATGAGCGTAATCGTCTCGCGTGCCCTTCCGGACGTAAGGGACGGCCTCAAACCGGTGCACCGCCG
>JALHWS010000127.1 GCA_022866885.1 Candidatus Microgenomates bacterium
CGGCGGCACCGGATCACTCGGATGGGCTTTTTTCCATTCCTCAAAAAGCGGATGGTAAAGCCGGTGTTCTCCCAGCCGGTCGCGCCGGATAAAAGAAAATTCGTAAACCGGTTCAATTCCCGAGGAAACGCCGGACAAAAGTGAAGTCGAACCGGTCGGCGCCTGCTGTAAAAGCACTGAGTTTCTGATGCCTCCTTTTTTGATTCCTTCTTTAATTTTTTTCGGCAATTGCTTTATGAAGTAGCCTTTAAGGTATTTCTTCGCTTCAAATTTAGGGAACGGTCCCTTTTCCCGAGCAAGTGCTACTGAAGACTCGTAAGCGGCGTCCCTGATCGTCCGGTAAATCTTGTCAATGATTTTAAGCGATTCTTCGGAGCCGTAGCGCACTTTCATTTTTATCAAAGTATCACCCAATCCCATGGTTCCCAAACCAATCCGCCGCTCCCCGTTTTGCTGGACTTCTTTGATTTGGGGGAAAACATAATTATCAGCATCAATGATATTATCCTGGAAACGGACACCGATCTTGGCGATTTCCGCCAGGGTTTTATAGTCCAATTTCCCGTCTTTGACCAGGGCCGATAAATTGATCGAGCAAAGATTGCATACGCCCCACGGCGGTAAACCCTCTTCACCGCACGGATTTACGCAGTTGATCTTTTTGAAGTACCAGTTATTGAACCACTTGTTGTACCGTTCCATGAAAACGACCCCCGGTTCAGCGGAAGCCCAAGCGGATTCACAGATTTTTTCCCAGAGACTGCGGGCTTTAATCGTTTTGTAAACTTTGACTTTCCTTTTTTGCTTCTGCCATTCATCCAGATACCCTTCCCAAGCCGTATCGTAATCCTTATCGGAAATATCCGGAAAAACCAGCTGCCAGTCGGCGTCTTTTTTGACCGCTTCCATAAATTTATCGGAGACGCAGACTGATAAATTGGCACCGTTGATTCTGGTCAAATCTTTTTTGACGGTGATAAATTCTTCTATGTCCGGATGCCAATCCCAAAGCATGAGCATGAGGGCTCCGCGTCTCGTCCCGCCTTGCTGGATAATGTCTTTGGTGGCCACGGAAAAAAGTTCCGCCCAGTTGCAGGGACCTGAAGAAAAACCGTTGACTTTTTTCACCCGGGCACCGCGGGGCCGAAGAGACGACATGTTTATCCCGACGCCGCCGCCCCTGGCCATAATTTCAACCATTTGTTTGAGGGTATCCAAAATTCCGTCTCTTGAATCTTTTGGTGAAGGGATGACGAAGCAGTTATAAAAAGTGACTTTGTAGCCTGATCCGGCGCCTGAAAGTATCCGGCCGCCCGGCACGAACTTGAAATCCTCCATGATGGAATAATATTTTTTCTCCCAGTCTGCCTTTTCCTCTTTTTTCTCAAGCTGGGCAACCGCACGGGCCACCCTCCTCCACATCGCTTCAGGACTTTTCTCAATCGGACTGCCCTTTTCGTCTTTGAGCGAATAACGATCCAAAAATACCTGTTCGCGAATGCCGGTCAGTTTCATAATAATTTATGGAGCTCCTTTTCAAAATCTTCAACATCGACAAATCTTCGAAAGACTGAAGCAAAACGAATATAAGCGATCTTGTCAATCTTCTTCAGTCTGTTTGCCACCATCTGGCCGATTTTTTTGCTGTCTATCTCGACCGAATCAAGTCCCCGTAGTTCCCGGTCGACTTCATCGATGATTTTCTCGATCTCCTCAATCCCCACCATGGTTTTTTCACAGGCTTTCAAGATGCCCATCTTTAATTTATCCCGGTCAAACTGCTCTTTCCGTCCGTCTTTTTTGATCACGATCAAAGGTACGCTTTCTACCCGTTCGTAAGTGGTAAACCTTTTACTGCATTTGCTGCATTCCCGCCTTCTTCGAGTTGTGCCTAAATCTTCACTGTCTCTGGTTTCGACCACTTCCGTATCCTGATCGTTGCAGTAAGGGCATTTCATATAATGATTACGGCCATAAAAAACACGCTTTAAAAATATAAAACGTGAAAACTATGATACTCTATCTATAGTGTCCTCGTCCATATTAAGACGCTAAATAGCTACTGTCAAGACAACAAACCATATCAAATCAAGCCAGTTTAATAATCAGCTTCAAAAGTGTTTATTTTGCGGGAAAAAAGAGTTGAAGATTTTGTACTAATAATTTTATCTATAAGATAGGGTAAATTTATTTAACAATAATATCTATTGTTACTTTAACACCGCCAACTGTTGAGTTGCTTGATTGGATACGGCAATGGCTTCATTTAAATCTTTAACATCCTTATCATCGGAAGTCGCCGCCAGCAGTTTATTCATAATTTCTTTGTGTTTTTTGGCGGCCATCTCCAGTTTATCGACTTGACCCGGCGGAAGGTTGCTGGTTTTTTTGAGGTCAGTAAGAATCATCACGCTTTTTAATAAATACTCTTCTCCTCGGGTAAAGGTAGTCATACTCAAACGGTAATTTTGTTTTTCCCACAACTGCTGTCCCATCACCAGGTGTTTATCGGCGATAATCAGTAGCTGTTGGCTTTTTTTATATGGATCACGAGTGGTAGCCAATAAAATTTTATCACGGAGGTCTTTGATAAAATAAAGAGGATGATCAGGTAGGAGTCCCGGATAAGGCAAATTATATTCGATCACCATGATCGGAGTCGGAGTAACCGTTGGTTTTATTTTGTCCGCCGCCCGGGCTGAAACAGCTGAAAACAAAAATAAAACAGTGATAAAAATAATTATCCGGCTTCTCATTTTTAGGTACCTTCTATTATATTCCCCTATTGCAAGTAAGTAAACTCGTATAGAATATTCTCGTGCCCAAAATTGCTTTAGTTACTTACAGCCAGTATCAGAAATTAACCACCAGTGATAATTTTTTAATTAAACCGTTAAAAGAGGCGGGTTTTGATCCAACTGCCGTTGCCTGGGATGATGATAAAGTTAATTGGCAGCAGTTTGACCTCATTATCCTTCGCTCCTGCTGGAATTATCACCTGAAAGTCAATGAATTTACGGGCTGGTTGGATTATTTAGAGAAAAATAAACTCCGAGTCTTTAATCCTGTTTCTCTGCTTAAATGGAATCTGGATAAAAAATACCTACTGGATTTGGAGAAAAAAGGTATTCCAATTATCCCGACCGTCTTTATCAAAAAAGGGTCAACAATAGATCTTATAAAAATTATTGAAGAAAATAATTGGCCGGAAATCGTCATCAAGCCGACCATCGGCGCTTCGGCGTATGAGGTGCATAAAGTGACTACGGAAACTGTCAAACCAATACAATCTAAATATGACCAATTAGTCAATCGCGGTGATGTCATGATCCAACCACTGATGAAAGAGGTTGTAACAGAAGGCGAATATTCCTTTGTTTTTTTGGGCGGCCGGTTCAGCCATGCGATTTTGAAAAAACCAAAAAGCAATGAATTTCGGACTAATTATAGATTTGGCGGGACTTGTCAGAGAGTTGAACCGGCAGAAAAATTATTACTCCAGGCAACCACCATCATGAAAGCAATCCCATCCCCCGCTCTCTATGCCAGAGTTGACGGCCTCAATATCAATGGAAAATTAACTCTGATGGAACTGGAACTCATCGATCCGCACCTCTTCTTTGATCTCTACCCGCCGGCGGCTGATAAACTGGTAAAAGCAATAACTAAGGTTTAATAATCAACGAAGCAGAAATGATCAGGAAAATGCCGACGGAGTTCAATAAAAATGAGATCGGGATAAACTCGATTGTTTTCATTTTGGAAATCCCCATCAAAGTCACTCCCAACTCATCCGGAAGCGGTGAGGCAATGATGAGAGCGCCGATTACCGGCAAGGTCCAGCGGAAATGTCTGGTGTGTAAAACTTTTATAAGATGATGCCGGCTGTCAACCAGGCCGTAAACTCTTTCAAGTTCTGCGGCCAAACCGTCTTTGACCAAGTGGAACATCATCAAATCACCGACCACGGCCCCTAACCCGGCAAACAGACCAATTTCCAAAGGATGCAGCTGTTGGGCCAGAATGAGAAGAATGATGGCACCGGTGGCCACCGTAAAAGTGGAAACAAACAGCATCCCGGCCAAAATTGCACCGAGATAGCCGTAGTTGCCAAGATGCAATAAAAACTGGTGAAAAGCGTCAATCTGGTAAAGAGAAGCCGCCAGAATAATCCCTAGATATACCAGTGTCAGGTTTTTGTATTTATAATGCCGCCAAAACTTCTGCATATTTAGTTATTCTAACATACTGTTTATTCTCAGCTGATTTTCAGATTTCTGGTATAATATGGCTCTTGTTATGAGAATCTTGGTTGTCGAGGACGAACATAAAATCGCCAATTCCATCAAAAAGGGTCTGGAACAGGAATCATTCGCTGTGGATGTAACCTACGATGGAGTAAGCGGTTTTGATCTGGCCTCAACTGAAGACTATGATGTAATAATTCTCGATCTTATGCTCCCCGGCTTGAGCGGTCTTGAAATCTGCAAAAAGCTTCGGAAGGAAAAAATCCACACGCCTATTTTGATCTTAACTGCCAAAGGC
>JALHWS010000128.1 GCA_022866885.1 Candidatus Microgenomates bacterium
CCGATGGATGATTTTGACATTTTGGGGGTTTTGACTCTTTTTATGATCTACGTGGCCATTGGTTTGGGTGTTCATTTTACCGCAAAAGTGCTCTGGCGCTATCTTTCCACCGATGACAAATCAGATGCCCATAAAATAAATGAGATGCTTCATAATAAAGTCAGTCATTATCTGGCTTATTTCAACGGCTTTTTTGCCATTTTCATGCTCTGCGTTTTGGAGATTAATCACCCGCTAAACAGTCCGATGTTTTCTTCCAACATCTTATTTATAATCCTGGCAGGTCTAATCTGCGGTTTTTCTCTCTGCAAAATGATCCTTTATACCAACGAGTGGTTTGGCGGCTACAACAAGCCGCTGGTTTTTCTTGTCTTCATCCTTTTAGGGCTTATCCTCAATATTTCCCGGGTTTTGAAACTGAATAACAGTTATTATCCGGTCAAACTGTTTATCATGACAGTTTTTGCCAGTTTCCTGGCCTCTTTTGCCCTGCGGCAAGTTTTGATTTACACCAGACTGGGTCACAAAAGAAGACTCCGCTTTTTGGCCAAAATACTGAGTGTATAAATGTCCAATCCTTTCCTCTCCATCATTAATTCCCTTCTTCCCGAACCGCAGGCTTCGCTTCTTGGCGGCATTCTCTTCGGAGTAAAAGCGACTATGCCGAAAGATTTATACAATGCCCTTGTCGTAACCGGCACTTTGCACATCATCGCCCTTTCCGGCATGAACGTCAGTATTCTGGTAAATTTGATCGCCAAAATCACCTCATTTTTGGGTAAGAAAGCCTCTAGTATAGTTACCATATGTCTTATAGTCATTTTTACCTTATTTGTTGGCGCATCACCTTCTATTGTCAGGGCGGCGATCATGGGATCTGTTTCACTTCTAGCCACCTGTTTTGGCAGACTGAATTGGGGATTGCTAAGTCTGTTTCTAGCTGCAGGGACAATGCTTTTATTTAAATTAGACCTGATAAAAGATCTCTCTTTCCAGTTGTCATTTCTGGCGACCCTCGGGATAATCTTAGCAAACAGAAAGAGAGAGTGCCAAAGGTCGAAAAGCCCGTCAAAACAACTTCTTTATGCTGTCAGACAAAATTTTCGTCTCACTTTTTCCGCCCAAATTTTCACTTTACCGGTTATCCTGATCAATTTTCAGAGGATCTCCTTAATTTCTCCGGCAACCAATCTTATGGTGGAATGGGCAGTTCAGCCGATCATGGTTTTAGGGTTTGCGGTCGCTATACTGGGTTGGATCTGGCAGCCGTTAGGTATAATCCCGGCCTGGATTGTCTGGGTGCCGTTGACTTATTTTATAAAAGTCGTCGGACTCTTTTCCAAAGTCCCGGGCGCAAGTGTGAGTTTTTAAGTTACTTATTTGTCATTGCGAGTCCCTGCTATAAGCGGGACGTGGCAATCTCGGAGGGGATTGTCCCGCCTCAGCGGGATCCCGCCTGATGGCGGTGACTTCGCGGAGTTTACACTGAGATTACTTCGCTTCGCTCGTAATGACATTGATAAGCGACCGTATCTTATGAAAAAATCTTATCTATTGGGATCATTCATTGTGATAACTCTCTTTTTCTCCTTCTTTCTCTCTCTTCCGGACAGTAAGCTTCATCTGGTTTTTTGTGATGTGGGGCAGGGGGATGCCGCTTATGTTCGGACTCCTTCCAACCAGGACCTTTTGATCGACGCCGGGCCAAACGATAAGGTGCTGGATTGTCTTGGTAAAAATATGCCCTTTTATGACCGGACAATCGACGTCGTTCTTCTTTCCCATCCGGAGAAGGATCATTATAGTGGTTTACTTTCCGTTATAGATAGATACACAGTGAAATATATTGTTATACCGGCAGTCACTAATGAGGATCAGGGTTACCAAAAACTGCTGGAGAAAATTAAAGAGAAGAAAATTCCGGTGAAAAACCTTTATTCGGGCGATAAATTCTTTTTGGGAAAAGTGGAACTGGATATCTTATGGCCGGGAAAAGAGTGGGTAGCTGATAATCTGTCTACTTCTTTAAGTGATTCTTCGACTTCGCTCAGGACAGGCTTAAAAGTTCTTGGTCTGGCGACCAAAAATACCGACCTTAACTATTTTTCCCAATATCTGCAGTTGAGATACGGTTCATTTGACGCCCTTTTCCCCGGCGACGGCGACAGCCGGATCCAGCCGGAGGTTATGGAAGAAGTCAGTTTGCCGGATGTTGATATTTTGAAATTTCCCCATCACGGTTCAAAATACGGCGTGACAGATGCGTTTATGGATAAAGTCAAACCGGAATTGACAGTTATTTCCGTCGGCAAAAATCCCTGGGGCCATCCCACGAAAGAAGCACTCGATATATTACAAAATAGATCAATCAAATACTTAAGGACTGATCAGAGGGGGAATATTGAGGTGGTTAGTGATGGGACGGGATATAATATAAATAATAAATAACATGAATGATAGAAACGGGTGGCACGAGCGAGGGATCTCGAATGGAGCTTCACGTTGAGCGAACCCCATACGGATATGTGCCATACGGAATAATAGAGGTGAGCGAGTTGAAGCGAAATTCGGGAAACGCGAGTGACAGGACCCGTGAATTAAAATGTTATTTTATCCCCCCACCGTTTCGTTGTACCAGCTTGCGAAGCGGAAAAGATGTCCCGGCACCGGCCATCTCCATGGCGAGCCGGCATTGTAGGCTGTAGCCAGTTGAAGCGGTGTCAAATCCCCAAAAGTATCCAGCATATTGCGGTGGTATTTACCGATCAGGTCGATACAGACTTCAGGCTTATACATTTCAAAAGGATCACCCTCAAAGCCCAGATTTCTGGCGGTACTTACCAGCACTTGTCCCATACAAAGACTGGCATCGTCAAGGTGTGGTTCGTAGCGGTAAGCGTATTCGTCGCCTTCAGATTCGGTCATGATAGTGGCGTAGATCACCTGCGGGTCAAGAAGGTATTTCCGGGCGTTTTCCCAGATAAGCTGGTGGTATTTGAATTTCGTCCAGGACCGCTGGTCGCCGTTATAGTCTTCATTTTTTACTTCATTATCCTGTTTTGGAGTCGGTTTAGGGACGATTTTCTCTTCCGGTACGGTGATCCCGAGATCGAGGATAAGGGAGGGGATAGTCTCAATATTTTCTGCAGTAGTACTTTCTTCCTGCGCGAAAGAATCCCCAGCTGTTGCCAGGGAGAAAAGAATGATAAGGAAAAATAAGAAAATTGTTTTTTTCATAACTATAAGATCTGAAAATTGGGATTCATTACCATAAAAAAATCTTAACTTCCATTGAAGTTAAGATTATATTGACGGGAATTAAACTATTTTAGGGAAGGAGGAGGATTGTATCAAACTATAGGGTTCGTGTCAAGTTATTGACGTCACTGGTAACAACCGGAGAGGAGCTTTTTCTTTTCTTCATCGCTTTTACCTTCAGCCTGTTTTTTGGCTTCGGCGCATTCGGCGGACGGACGGAAGAAGCATTTTTTCGTCGGCACTTTGTCGGCGGTGAAATACTCGGTTTTTTCCGAAGGACAGTTTGGACAAGTAAGAAGGCCGTTGACGGCGCAGATTTTTACCGGTACCATGCCCTCCGGCTTGGCAAATTCTTTATCCGGGACATTGGCCAGCAGATTGGTCATAATCTCGTTCCAGATCGGCGCCGCGCCGGTGATGCCTGATACCAGATTTTTATTCATAAAACTGCCGTCGTTATTGCCCACCCAAACCGCCGTCGGGAAGTCGGGTGTGTAACCAATCGTCCAGTTGTCGCGGAACTCATTGGAAGTGCCGGTTTTGACAGCTACTTTGTGGTTGGGAACCGTCAATTTGGCATAAGGGCCAAAAGCCGGCAGGCGGGCGACATTGTCCGCCAGAATATCCGTTACCCAATAGGCGGCAATTTGTGAGACAGCCTGGGTGTTTTCTTTGGCCTCGACACTGCCGATGAGGGATTTTTCCTTTTCGGTTGAGTAAAATAGGGAAGTGATATCCTCTTTACGGTTGTTTTTGATCTCTTTGATGGCTTTGATATCTTTATAGACTCCGAGGTTTGCCAGCGTGCCATAGACTCTGGCCATATCAAGTATTGTCACTTCCGCCGCCCCCAAAGTCAGAGAAAGTCCTACCGGCGGCAGGTTATTCCAGCTTCGGATGCCCATCTTTTTACCCTGTTCGATCATATTGGGTACTCCGTTTTTATTGAGCAATTTGACAGCCGG
>JALHWS010000129.1 GCA_022866885.1 Candidatus Microgenomates bacterium
ATGCAAAGACCAGATTTTGTCTCCATAAGATTCCTACAACTATCAGGAGTAAAAATAGTACAGGAAATAAGATTGGATTAAACTGGAATATCCAGAGCGAGAATACGACCAGACCGACGAAAAAAAGGATTGGCGCCCGCATAAAATTATGACTATTGCCGGATGGATCGTTTTTGGCCTGTTCGATATTCATTTTCATGACGGACATATACTCTAAGATCCGGTCTTTAATTTCTTTTAAGCCGTAATGGTTTTTGTCCAAAACTTTTTGGGCGTTTGCGATATCCAGATTATCCGTGCTTCGTTTATCCCAGGGAAGAGTGGTGATGCAGTCGATATAGGAAGCCACCTGGTCAAAGCCTGAAAGGAAGCCGCCGTATTTGAAACTTAACTTCGCCCGTTCAATCATGGTGGCCGCTTTATCCCGAAGATCCGGGGGAAGGTGAGTGGCGTCCAATTTTGCTTTTAGCTTATCAAGCTCACTGATTTCAGTTGGGGGATTGGAAGTAACGGTCGGATTGTTTTGACCGGTCTGGTCATTTTGAGCAGGATTCATAAGATTATAGATTTATTATAACAGTAAAGTTGGGGAGTGTGGTATATGACAATCGTATATATTCAGTAGCTTGATTTATTTATGATAAAAGAGAATAATAGGCTCGAATAAAGTATGAGGTGGTCAGTCGTAGTAAGCACCTTATAGAGGAAACCGAGACAGGTTAGAAATAATTTTAATCATTCTAACTTCTATATATAAAATATTAGATTTACATATATGAATATACAGCTCATTGTCAATGAAAAAAAAGAATTGATTAAAAGCAAATCAGGAGATGAGGTAAAAGTAGTAGAGGAAATGCCAGAAAGATATCGAGGGCATGGTGCTCTCATTGATTTCCCGTTCTGGTATAAAGGTGGATGCGCTGGTTTACCTACTATATTTATTGATAAGAGTGTTGATAAAGTTCATATTTTACATGAACTCGTTCATTTAGAGAAGTTCTTTGTGGAAAAGTATCCAATTGTAGTTTCATCTTCAGATTTTCATTATAAAATTGATGTTTTTAAGAACATTGCAGAGGATTATTTAGCCCATAAAATTATTTTTAATGTTTATGGCCTAAATCCTATAAGTCCAGCTTTCTTATTAAGAAACAATGTCAATGATAATCGTTCAGATAAACAACTGGCTGCTGATTTGACTCATTATTACTTTTTTTCCGAGTTTGATAAGGAATATAAAAAAAAGTTAGGACCCTTTATGACAAATTGTCGTCGGCAAAGATACCCTGCGTATTCAATTGCCCAGATGGCGATTAAGTGTATTTCGGAAATTGATTATAAGGATAAGTCGAGCTATGAAAAAGGTATTAAGGAATTAATAAATGTTTTTGAACCTAATGATAGTTATATTTACCTTGAGTTTTTTGAGAAAGATGGAAGTGTTTGGAAATCGTTTAGAGTCTAAGCATATAAGTATTATAATTTCCTCAAATAGGAAGTGTTTAAATTGATCGGTTCGTAAGGTTTTAGCCATAAAAAGGTTCTAAACATGTTGGCCAGAGCTAGCAACTAAGAAGAAAACCAGAGATAAAAAAGACCTTGGAAGATATTAGAAGTATAGATATATGAATAAAACAAAAGTCATAGTCGATGCATGCTGTCATATTCCAAATGCTCATATTCTTGGAAGAATTGGAAAAGGGAAAGCGGCTTGTGGAGTATTAGTTATCGATCATTCTGGACAAGAATATGAGTTTAGTAAATACCTTGGAGAAATGACTGTTCCAGAAGCGGAGTTTCGCGGGCTCATTTTTGCATTAGATCAAACAGTCGGGATTACTAGGTATGATATAGAGGTATGGATGGATAGCGAATTAGTAGTAAATTGGATGACTGGTAAATACAGGATGAGAAAGGAACATATAAGACCCTTATTTGATGAGGCAAGGAAAAATGCCCAGAGATTTAATAGTGTTGAATATTTCCATCATTCCAGAAGCACATTACTTGGAAAAAGAGCAGATAGACTTTCGGAGCAAGAATATAACAAATTTCAAAACTAATGGTAAATCAAATTCGTACATGTTTTATTGAATGTAATTTATTAGATAAGTTTCCGAGTCTGATATTGGCCATCTTACCTATTGGGTTTTCCTTATTATTTATTTGGTATGTGATTAATGTATTTAGAAAAGCTGATGATATAGAAGAAAACATATTCATTGTCAAAGACTGGATTGATAATTTGGAATACATTATATATTCACAGAAAGGACCATATTTTTCACAATCAATGCTAGATAAAATTGTTGGAAAAGAGCGTAAACCATTAGAAGCGGAGTTGGACAGACTGAAAATGGAAAGGCAATTTTTACTAGATAAGGTGCCTTTATTGGGAATGTTAAGAAAGTGAAAAAAAGGATAGTTTTCAAACAGCCTTAGGGTTGATAAACTTTTTCTTAAGTATACAAAAATAGGCCTTAACAAAGTATAAGGTAGTCAACTAAATGAAAATTAAGAAGACCAACTGCGTCATTGTTCACGGTTGTCCGGCTGATGCGACGGAGGAAAAAACTAAAGAGTATGCTAAGCATTGGATGCCGTGGATAAAGAAAGAATTAACTTCGAGAGGAATAATAACAGAAATTCCTTTCATGCCGAAACCGTGGCATCCGGACTACAAAGCATTTAAGAAAGAATTTGAAAAATACAAAGTTACACCTGATACTATTCTGATAGGACACAGTTGCGGATGTGCCTTTTTGGTTCGTTGGTTGGGAGAAACTAAAAGGTATATAAAAATGTTAATACTGGTTGCGCCTTGGAAAATTTCGGATGGAAAAGACAAATTTAGAAAACTGTTTTATGGCTATCCTGTCGATAAAACAATTAAGGAGCGGGTAAAAGAAATAGTGATGTTTACGGCAGACAATGAAGAAGAAAATGGTAAGAAAAGCCTGAGTATTTTTTATAAAGCACTTGGCGGGGAAATAATAGAACTTAAAGGGATGGGTCACTTTTGTTTTGAGGACATGGATACTTATGAATTTCCGGAATTATTGAAAGAAGCAATATAAGTAAGATGTTACCATGTATCGATACATGGTAACAAGAAAGTTTGACATAGTGTCAGATGTCTGATATCATACATCTGAAGGAGATATTATGCAGACATATACTATAGATATCAGACCCAGAAGACAGGCAACTTTTCCCAGGACTCTTCTTAATCAAGTCGGACTCAAAGTGGGAGACAAACTGGTGGCGCAAGTAGTGAACAAAAAAATCATCTTAAAGCCGCAAAGACAGGTGGCGCTGGATGCTTTTGCGGAATTGCAGCGGATCGTTCAGGAGAGCGGCGTCCCGGAGAAAGAGATACAGGATAATCTGATAAAGATTAGGAAAGAGATTTATGCCAAGCGTTATTCTCAAAGTGTTTCTTGATTCCAATATCTGGTTTTCCGCCTTTTATGGATCGGTAAATTGCCAAAAACTCATAAAAGCTCATACTAATGAGAAAATAAAAGCCGTTGTCTCACGGCAGGTTTTAGAAGAAAGCATCAGAAATATTAAGGAAAAAATTCCAGAGATATTATCAGTTTTCCAGACATACCTGATCAATTATCCACCCTTATTAATTTCTGATCCGGAGATATTGAATTCAAGAATAAGAGGACTGGTAAATAAATACGACCAACCAATATTTATTTCGGCTATGATGGGAAAGGTAGACTATTTCGTTACCGGCAACATCAGACATTTTCAGGTGAAAAAACTGGAGAAATTAACCGGGATAAAAATTCTTACCCCCAAACAAGCGGTGGATTTGCTTCGTCTTTAAAATCTTCTTCGGGGGCGGCCGAAGGAGCCTTCGCGGCGAGGTGGTCTGGCTTGCGGCGGGCGTTTCTTGGCGTCTTCGCCGAAAAGCATGGAAAGGTTGATTCTTCCCTGATCGTCTATATCCGTCACCCGGACAGTCACTGGTTGGCCTATTTTCACCAAAGTGGCCGGGTCTGAAACGAAGCCGGTGGACATCTGCGAGACGTGGACCATGCCTTCGCGACCGGGGAGAATTTCGACAAAAACGCCGAAGGAAAGGATCCGTTTGACAATTCCCTGGTAAACTTCTTCCGGTTGGACTTCCTTGATAATGCCTGAAATCCATTTGACGGCGACGTCCACTTTTTGCGGATCAATCCCGGTAATAGTCACCTTGCCGTCGTCATCAACATTGATATCGCAGCCGGTTTCGGCAATAATCTGGCGGATGATTTTTCCTCCCGGACCGATAATTTCCCCGATTTTCTCCTGAGGGATGGTCAAAATAGAAACTCTGGGCGCATATTGGGAAAGATTCGGCCGAGGTTTGGGTAAAACAGTCAACATTTTCTCCAAAATATGCAGCCGGCCTTCCTTGGCTTTTTCAAGCGATTCTTCAATAATTTTTTCGGTCAGGCCGTCATTTTTCACATCTAATTGGATAGCAGTAATGCCGGTAGTGGTACCGGCGACTTTGAAATCCATATCGCCAAAGAAATCTTCAAGGCCGATGATGTCAGTCAAAAGAATATTCTTGTCGCCTTCGGCGACCAATCCGATGGCCAGTCCGGCTACCGGGGTTTTAATCGGGACACCGGCATCCATCAAAGCCAAGGTTGAACCGCAGGCGGAAGCCATGGAAGTGGAGCCGTTGGAAGACATCACTTCCGAAACCAGTCTGATGGTGTAAGGAAAATCAGTTTGAGAAGGAACAACCGGCAAAAGGGCCCGTTCGGCCAGAGCGCCGTGGCCGATTTCCCGCCGGGATGGAAAACCGACGCGGCCGGTTTCGCCGACTGAGTAAGGCGGCATACTGTAATGATGCATGTATCTTTTGGCGGTTTCTCCTTCGGGGCTTTCGATCAGTTGTTCAAGCGAGGGAGAACCGAGGGTAGCCACCGTCAAAACCTGGGTTTGGCCTCTTTTAAACATGGCCGAGCCGTGAGTCCGCGGCAACAGACTGACTTCACCGGTGATTTCCCTGACTGTTTTGGTATCCCGGCCGTCCGGCCTTTTGCCTTTTTCCAAAATATTTTCGCGGACCTGTTTTTTGAAAAGATATTCCAGGGTTTTTTCAATTTGATTTTTTTCGTATTCCTCGGCATATTTTTCGGCTATTTCTTCAGTCAGGATTTTCAACTCGTCGCCTTCCCGTTCCTGGGAAACGCGGGCGAGAATAATTTCCCCGATTTTTTCTTTGTATTCTTTTTCCAGTTTCTTGATTAATTTTTCATCCGCTTCATTTCCTGTGACAGTTAGTTTTTTCTTGCCGGCTTCTTTGGTCAGTTGCTTGATGCAGTCAATGACCCGGGCGATTTCTTTTTGGGCAAAACTGATGCCGGATAAAACAATTTTTTCAGGCAGTTCATTAATGCCTGCTTCCAACATCATCACTTTTTTATCAGTAGATGAAACAATCAAATCCATTTCCGAAAATTCCATTTCCTTGTTTCCCGGATTGGCAAAGAAACCGCTTTCACCGTTTTTAGGCGGGACGTAGCCGACTCGGACCGCACCGATTGGTCCGTTCCAGGGAATCGGAGAAAGCGAAAGGGCGGCTGAAGTGGCGACCATTCCTAAAATATCCGGTTCGTTCTCTCCGTCGACGGATAAAACAGTGATGATAACTTGAATGTCATGGTGATAATTTTTATCAAAAAGCGGTCTGATCGTGCGGTCAATCAACCGGGCTCTTAAAATCGCATCGTCTGACGGGCGGCCTTCACGTTTGACCCAGCGGCTGCCTTTGATCCGTCCGCCGGCATAAAGCCTTTCGACGTATTCGACGGTTAAAGGGAAATAGCTGAGTTTTGATTCTTCTTTGGAGGCGACCACAGTGGCGATCACCATAGTATCACCATATCTGGCCAAGACTGCGGCAGTCGCCTGTTCGGCAAACCGGCCGACTTCCAAAGTCAGAGAACGGCCACCGATTTCTACGGATTTTGAAATTATTTTCATTTTTTCTTTATTCGTTGTGATACGAGGTTATAAGAGGTTCTTTCGTTGCTTTCAATTATTATTAATGAGAAGCTCTTATATTTCTATCTCTATTATACTATTTTATAAGTTTATTTAGCAATCTTCAATTTTTTGATAATGTCTTTATACCTGTCTTCGGATTTTTTCTGCAAGTATGTAAGAAGCCTTCTTCTTTTAGAAACCATGCCCAAAAGACCGCGCCTGGAATGATCGTCTTTGGGATTTTCTTTCAGGTGGCCGACCAGTTTTTCGATCGTGTGGGTAAGAAGGGCAACCTGAACTTCAGGACTGCCGGTGTCGCCGTTTTTGATGGCGTACTCGGAAATGATTTTTTTCTTGTCGCTTTCGCTGACTTGGTTTTTGGGTGCAACTTTTGTTGCTGCTACTGCTTTTGCTATTGCCTTTACTGCTGTCTTTGACGGTGCCATAGAGGATTATTATACCGTATTCCCCTTCAAATCTCAATGGTTGTTTTTTTATAAAAGCGTTGAGCCTTTGAAGATTTTGGGTTTCAACCAGTCCGGCGGAGCCTCATTTTGCTGGTTTCTGGCTCCCTGTTCCGGCTGGTGAAAAGCGGGTGCGGGATTGGACGGTTTCTTAACCGGATTTTTTTGCATGAAAGGCTGTTTTTGAAATTGCCCGAAATTCGGCTTTTGTGAAGACATAGGATAAGTTTGCTGTTTTATTGGCGGAGAAAAGGGAGAAAAAGGCGAAGGATAATTCTGGCCTAAATTTTGGTTAAAGCCAGGGCTTGGTTGGACCGAAGAAGACGAAGTTTTCTTCGTGCCGCTTTTGAGGCATAAAGCCACTGTTTCAAAGGTACCGGCAGTGGTTTGGGGAG
>JALHWS010000130.1 GCA_022866885.1 Candidatus Microgenomates bacterium
AATCCGCAGTGAAATACCGATTTGCGGGGCAGCCAGGCCGACGCCTTTGGGTTTATCCGCAGACAAAAGTGCCCGCTTCATTTTCCCGATAATCTGCAGGATTTTTTTGTCGATTTTATCAACCGCTTTAGCCGGTGAAATCAGGACTTGGTTGGGGATGGTCACGATCATTTCAGCTCCTCCATCTTTTTCTTCACTTCCTCATCATTCGGATTTATCTTCGTCAAAATGTAGTTATAATTTTCGCGCGCCTTCACTTTTTGGTTGCTCTTCTCATACATCACTCCCAGGGCAAAATAGATATCCCGAAAGTCCGGTTTCAGTGCGGCACCTTTTTCCAGTAAAGAAAAAGCCTCCTGGGTTTTTCCCAGCCGGTCATCAATGATGGCCAGATTATAATATATTTTCGGGTCAGTCGGCGAAAGTTCTAAAGCCATTTCAAGCGCTTCCTTAGCATTGACGAAATATTTCTCGTCAATTTGCGAAAGGGTATAGAAAACCCTGGTTCTGGTTTTCCAGAAATTAATATTTGCCGGTGAAATGAGGATAGCCATGTCGCTTGAAAGAGTGGCCTCACGGAGAAGTTGGGAGGCTAAGGTCGCCTGCTTGCCGTCCTGGTAAAAAGCGGCCGCCAGTTGGGCAGCGGGGTATGAAAACTCATCATAATAAAGCGGCTCGTCACTGTTTAGGAAAATGGCTTCTTTGAGGGATTCATATGAGCTGGTAAATTCTTCAGCCTTGGTATACTGTGAGCCGGTGGCAAAAAGGGTATCGGCGTACCAGAGACGGGCGAGAACAAATAACATATAACATATAACAAAGAACAAAGAAATAACAGTAACTTTTTGAAAATTATTAATTGAATCATTCGTCCGCCGGCTGGCGGATTGTTTCAGGGTTAAATTGTTAGGTGCTTCATTGTTGATAACGAAGACTATCGCTGGGATGAGAAAGAAAAACAACTGGATAATGACGACGGAGAAACCGAAGAAGTTGGTGATAAGGATACTTAACCACCCAATAAAAAATCCAAAATCCAAAATCCTAAGTTTCAAATCAAATCCCAAATCCAAATTTTTTTGAGTTTTGAACTTTGAATTTGATTTGACATTTGACATTTGAGCTTTGAATTTTTTGATATTCCAAATAATAAAACTCCCAATAAACAAAAGATAAGTAACAAAGCCGAAGATGCCTGTCGTAGCCAGATAGTTTAGGTATTCGTTGTGGGCTTTGTTGTAAAGAAAGTCCCACTCGCTCGTCATATTATGTTCGACCGGACGGTACCGGTAGTAAGCGAAGGCAAAAGTCTCCACTCCGGTACCGAAAAGGGGATTATTTTTAAAAATATCGAGGGCGCCTTTCCAGACAATTTGGCGGATAACGCCTGATTCGGTAATCCCGACGTCGATGACAGATGAACCGTAATTAGGTTGTAAGTTATTAGTTGTGGCTTGTGTGTTATTTGTTGATTTTATTAATTCCGGAAGAGTAAACTTATTAAGTTGAGAAATCGGACAACCGAAGACGAAAGTTAAAACAAAAAACAAAGAACATAAAACAAGGAACAAACGGAGAAATTTTTTACGATGAAGGATCAGTAGACTTGAGATGAGTAATATTAATGATATCCAAAAGCCGATAAAACCGGAACGTGATTTAGTGAAAAGAAGAGCTAAATAAAATATTACAATTAAACAATTTAACAATGATACAATAAAAGGAGAATTATTTGAATTATTTTTTTTGTCATACTTTATACCTGATACTTGATACTTTATACAAACGGAACCAATAGTAACTGGTATTAAAACCGCCATATACGCCGCCAGCCAATTGGGTTGGCCGAGGGTTGAAAAGACCCGGTTTTGGACATCCTGCACCCAGAGGTTCTTGTCGATGCCG
>JALHWS010000131.1 GCA_022866885.1 Candidatus Microgenomates bacterium
ACTTCATGAAGGTGGAATCGCTAGTAATCGCGGATCAGCAGGTCGCGGTGAATACGTTCTCGGGTCTTGCACACACCGCCCGTCAAGCCAACAAAGTCGAGGGTGGCCGATGCCCCGCCTATGGCGGGATGAAGCCAAATTCGGCGATGGGGACTAAGTCGTAACAAGGTATCCCTACTGGAAGGTGGGGATGGATCACCTCCTTTCTATTTTTTTATTAGAGAACTTGTGTGCATTCAAGTTCCTACCACTTTTTGGTTATTAAGTCCGCCAGCTGGCGTTCGCCGGCTGGCGAATAGTAAACAGTAAAAAATCCGTCCTATTGAGGGCGGATTTTTTGTGGGGATTTTGGGGTTGACAGAAAAAGGGGGGCAATGGTAAGCTTATGACACTTTATGGGGAAGATTACTCAAACCAATCTTCGTATCCCGGGTCCGACGCCGCTTCCGCCGGATGTTTTAAAAGCCCTCTCTTCAGTAACTTATGATCATTAATTCCAAAACCGGTAAAATCAGGAAAAATTATTCACTCAGGGAGTTAAAAGAAGCCGCCAACTTTATGCGCGGTATTGATCTGGTTGCCTTAAACTGTGCCGGATCCGGTCATACCGGCGGGACTTTGTCCATCATGGACATCACGGCCGCTTTGTATTTGAAAGTGGCCAACCACGATCCGCAAAATCCCGATTGGTCGGATCGTGACAGGATCGTCTGGTCGGTCGGGCACAAAGCCCCTTCCTTATATATAGGACTTGGAATGAGCGGTTATTTTCCACTTGAAGAAGTAGTGCTTTTGCGCAAACTCGATAGCCCTTTTCAGGGACACCCGCACTGGCTGAAACTCCCCGGGGTGGAATTTTCCACCGGCTCGCTGGGCCAGGGGATCGGTTTGGCGGTGGGAGCGGCTATTGCCGGTAAGTTAAACAAGAAAAATTATAAAGTTTTTGTCATCACCGGTGACGGCGAGTGGGACGAGGGCAGTATGTGGGAAGCGGCTATGGAAGCGAGTCATTACAAACTGGATAACCTGCGGGTGATTGTCGATCGCAATTATCTCCAGATAGACGGTTCTACAGAAGAGGTGATGAGGCTTGATCCATTGGAAAAAAGATTGGCCAGTTTTGGATTTAAAGTCATCTGTGCCGATGGGCATAAGATGGAGAAAATCCTTGAGGCCTTTGCAAGGGCGGATAAAGTTAAAGGCTGTCCGGTTGCCCTGGTTTTCCGGACAATCAAAGGTAAAGGCGTTTCCTTCATGGAAAATCTGGCCGGCTGGCACGGTAAATCGCCGAATGATGAGCAATTAATAAAGGCTTTAGAAGAGTTGAAACTAACCGGCAAAATTGATGTTGCCCGATTGAAAGAAAAGGCCGCCGTTTATCAGAAAAAAATGGATTTAAAAACCGAAAAACAGTTGCCCAAATTTAAAAAAGATTATTTTTGGAACCGGCAGGCAGTTATGAAAGTCGTCATGGAACCGAACCGTTTCGGTTTCGGAAAAACCTTGGCCAAGTACGGGAATGATGAAAGAATCGTTTGTCTGGGACTTGATATTTCCGATTCGGTGACCATTTCCAAATTTTATGCCGGACACCCGGAAAGGAAACAGCGATTTCTTTCGATGGGGATTGCCGAACAAAGCGCGACAACCGTTGCCGGCGGACTGGCCCGTGAAGGCAAACTGCCGGTTCTTTCAACCTACGGTGTTTTTTGTTCACAAAGGAATGCCGATCAGATGAGAACGAGTATTTGTTACGGTAATCTCAATGTCTTTTTCGGCGGAGCGCACGGCGGCGTGTCAGTCGGGGCAGACGGGGCGACCCATCAGGCTCTTGAAGAAATTTCAGTGGTAGGGATTTTACCGAACATGAATTTGGAAGTTCCTTGTGATTCAATTGAGGCTTTTCGTGCATGCGAGTATCTGCTTTTACAAATTAAAGGTCCTAAATATGTCCGCTTTGCCCGGGAAGCAACACCGGTGGTCACCACCGAAAAAACACCTTATGTTTTCGGGCACGCCAATGTCATCCGTTTCCGGGGAGAAAAGGCGAATTTTATTGAGGCTTTTGAAACCGTTTTGGGAGAAAAATATAAAAGCGAAAAAGAAAAAGTAGCCATCATTGCTTGTGGTCCCGAAGTGCCTGAAGCGATGCGGGCGGCCTGGATTTTGAAAAAAGAAAAGGGGATTGAGACAAGGGTGATCAACGTGCATACGGTGAAACCTTTGGACAAAGAAACAATTATAAATGCAGCCAAAGACGTCCAAGTGATCGTGACGGCAGAAGAACACCAAAAAGGCGGTTTCGGCAGTCTGATTTCTTCGGCGGTTATGGAAGCGAATTTAGCCAAAACTCCCAAATTTGCCATGATCGGCGTGAACGACCGCTTCGGTGAATCCGGTCATCCTTGGGAGCTGATGAAAGTCTTTGGATTAACGGCAGAATTTATTGCCAAAAAGGTTATTGATCTTTTGTAAATTATCAATGTTGGAATAGCAGACTTTAGTCTGCGCCAAACGCGCAATAAATTGCGCTGTTACAATTTTTTTAAGGAGCTATCATATGAAATCATTTGCTAAAAACTTTAACCGGATCGGTACCGAAAACGCTTTTGCCGTCGGACCGGAAATTGCCGCCTGGATTGCCAAAGGTTGGGATATCGTCAAAGTCAATATCGGCGAGCCGGGTTGTAACATGGCCAATGCTGCAACAGTTGCTGCTATCGAATCGCTTAAACGTCACGAAACCCATTACACCCTTTCGGCCGGTTCTGGGGCTTTTCGCAAGGAAGTAGCCAATTACCTCTCCGCTACCCGGGCGGTCAAATTCCACCCCGAAGACATTCTTGCCACACCAGGGGCTAAGCCGGTCATCTCCGGAACGATGTTTATTTTGGTTAACCCGGGAGACGAAGTGGTTTATCCTTCACCGGCATATCCCATATACGAGTCAATGATTGATTTTGTCGGAGCCAAGAGAGTGCCGATTAGGCTTTGCGAGGAAAAAGGTTTCCGCTTCGACATTGCGGAGCTGAAAAAACTGGTCAATAAAAAAACTAAGCTTTTGATTATCAACTCGCCAAGCAATCCTACCGGCGGCGTCTTGGAAAAAGAAGACTTTGCCGAAATTGCCAAGCTGGCCAAAAAATATGACTTCTATATTTTAACCGATGAGATTTATTCCCGACTGGCTTACGGCAATAACTTGCGTGTTTCTGCTTTTAAGGGCAACCGTTTGCCGACGACCGAAAGCATCCTTAACCAACCCGGCATGGCCGAGCGGACAGTCCTCATGGACGGTTTTTCCAAAACCTATCCCATGACCGGACTGCGGTTGGGGTATGCCGCTTCAAAAATAAACGGCTTCATTCCGAAATTTCTGACTTATGCCATCAATTTCTGGTCCAACCTTCCCGATCCGTGTATGGCGGCTGCAGTAGCGGCGCTGGGGCGTGATCAGTCTGAAGCGCAGGCAGAGGTGGAAAAATACGAGGAAAAAAGGGATGTCGCCGTTGACATGTTAAATAAAATTGAAGGAATCCATTGTCATAAGCCAAACGGCGCTTTTTACCTTTTCCCCAATGTGACCGCTGTTTGTAAAAAATTGAAATTTAAAGACGCTGAGACGCTTCGGAAATACCTGCTGACTTACGACAAGAAAAACAAAAAGGGCGTAGCAGTTTTAGTCCGCCAGCATTTCGGCAAAAAACTACCCGGTGAGAAAGAGGAGTACATCCGTATCTCCATCGCCGGCAAAATGGAGGACATCAAAGAAGGCATAAGGAGAATAAAAGAAGCAGTGGAGAAATAAAGGAATAGCGGACTTCAGTCCGCGCAGGTAGGTCATATATTTTGGATATGCAAAAGAAAATGGAACTTGCCGAATTGAAGCAGGTCAATATTGAATTTCAAAAAGGCTTCAAAAATTATCTTCTGAAAACCGGATACAACCCGGATAAACTTTCGGACGCGCAAGCGGAAAAGATTATCCGGAAGATATATCCTTCACGATAGGATAAAACTCCTAAGTTTCCCAATTAGTGCGGTAAATTAATGTCATTGCGATCCCGATGGAAATCGGGAGAAGCAATCCCGTTACTGCCAGACCAAATATATATTGTAAAATATCCCAGAAGACATCTTATGACAAAATCTTATTATGTTTATATTATTACCAATTCCCGTAATACAGTTCTTTATATCGGAGTCACAAGTAATATTACTGCAAGGATATTCCAACATAAAAACAAGTTAGTTTCATCATTCAGCAGTAAATACAATCTGGATAAATTGGTTTACTATGAAATGTTTGAGGATATTAACATGGCTATAGAAAGAGAAAAGCAAATTAAGGCAGGAAATAGAAAAAAGAAAATTGATCTCATTAAGAAATTTAATCCGGACTGGAAAGATCTCTATAGTTTTGTTCTTTAATCAACGGGATTGCCACGGTCTCCGCCAACCGGCGGATCCCTCGCAATGACAAATAACCGTTATCCATTGTGTGGTTTCACCCTAGTTTTTTTTACATCAATATAAGAGCACTCTTATCCTTTCCCCGAAAGAATTTCTTTCCATACCCGCATCAGCGTAAATTACGTGCTTTTTTACTTACCTTATTTTGCGGCAGAAGGAGATAAAATGTCCGTGGCAGTTGAAGAAATTTTTGGGATTACCGTAGCGTTGTCTATTTTTATCAATTCTTCCGGTAGACAATCGGAAAGATTTTGCGAAAAAATAGTAGTTGATGAAAAGTCTCTATTTTCAAGTACCCAGAGAAGGAGTTCTTGGCCGGCGCCGGCTATGTTTAAAGCAGTATCTCCGGAACCCGGAGATACCAATTGACCTTTAAAATCCGGACAAACAGACTCCCAAGAGCTGCTGCCGCCTTGTCTCCAGATTAATTCATAAGTCGCTCCATTTCCATCAAGTACTGAAGCGAACAGCTTATCTCCGACCCAGGTAAATCTGAAATTACCCGATGTACTAGGCAATTTTTCGGTCGTTAACACCTCAAAGCCGTC
Source organism: Candidatus Microgenomates bacterium (assembly GCA_022866885.1). Taxonomy (GTDB): domain Bacteria; phylum Patescibacteriota; class Microgenomatia; order 2-02-FULL-39-11; family 2-02-FULL-39-11; genus JALHWS01. The sequence continues at coordinate 5,022 of JALHWS010000131.1, forward strand.
TTTGTCCACCCAACTTTTTCCATCAATTAATTTTAAAATCTTTACCGTGGTCTCACCATTCTCGGATAGGGCAAAAGCAAAATATTTTCCTTCTTCGTCGGTAGACCAACCAATCCGTCTCATTATGTTAAAACTTGAATCCAACAAAAGTTCCTTTCCTTTAAGCGGGTCGGAAAATAACCAGCCGTCCGGGGTTGGGAGAAGTGCGGTTGTATTAGTAGTAGCGGCAACGATTTTGTTTGGCTTGGCAAATAAAGTTACCAGGCGTCCGTCTATCATGGTTCCAAAAACAGTTGTGTGACCAGTTTGTCCCTTCTGCATGTTTGCCAAAGCGGCGTTTAAATCTATCAGAGACAGTGAAGAAATAGCGGCAAGTTGTTTTTCCCATGCCAACATCTCTTTCATTTCTTGTGCATTTAATGGTTGACCAGGCTGTTTGGTTATATCTTCTAAAGATATTATTTGTTCGGGACCCGATGAGGGTTTTATCAGTCTTCCCCGAAATATAAAGGCATAGATCATACTTCGTCCAAATATTTTTGGCGTTGACACCAGAAAATCGGCGGTAGAGGGTATTTTTAATATTTCTTTGAGAATCCATCGTCCGTTTTCTTCCACATTTCGATAAATACGGATTCCATCCGTTCCGACGACGGCCAATTGCGTATCGTTCATATTGGTAATATACGCATCAGGGATAATGTTTGTAGTGCCATCGGCATTGACGATTGTCATTTTCATCTCTGACTGATCGATAGTACTATAACCCCATGAGTTAAAATTTAATGCATCTAAAGGAACTGGTTCGGAATTTATTGCAACCGGGAGAAATAATTTAAATGGTCTTTGTTGTTGGTCTGTCGTTACCGGCGGGGGAGGAGGATTTTGTCCTTGATGGCTTCCATTTTGACCTCCGTTATACGTATTCGGCAGCGGGAGAACCACTGGTGCTAAAGCAGATAAGACTCCAACGCCTGCCGCGGCATAGTCTGTCAATTTTGGCCCATCATCTATTCGCACTCGTTGTCTTTTTGTCCGGAATAGATTTCCAATGTCCTGACGAACTCTTCCTAATCCACCGGGTAGAAAATCAGTAAAATCTCTGGCATATTCCTCAGCTCCAAGAGTAATTACTTCGACCAAATCCATCGCAGCAAACCAAGAGGTAAATAAATTCATACAAGCCTGATTTGGGAAAGATCTCAACACCTGCATCAGGTATGGTTCTTTCAGCAAAAAATCAACTTTCTCTCTAATAGATTGAGGAGAATTCAAAATCATTTTCTTCAAAGCCATATTAGCTTCAGTTGTAAGATCTTCTTGAAAATTATGCAGTGGAGCATATTTTAAAAAGGATTTTGGTTTGGTAAAAAGAAAACCATGTATGTTTGTTCCTTCTGAAT
>JALHWS010000132.1 GCA_022866885.1 Candidatus Microgenomates bacterium
CGGAAATTATACCGGCTATCAAAAGAGCTCGGCGCAATAAAGGAGCATATCTGATAGAGTTTGTCGTCGAAGCCGAAGCCAATATTTTTCCAATGATGCCATCCGGAGCCGCGGTGGATGAAATGAGACTGGAATAAAATATGAGTAATAAAGAAACACTATCAACTTTAATCGTTTTCGTTGAGAATAAACCGGGCGTCCTTTTCAAAATCTCCGGTTTGATCAGAAAAAGGCGTTTCAATATCGAAAGTCTGACGGTTTCCCATACCGAAAATCCGGGGGTTTCCCGTTTTACGATTGTTGTCCGCGGAGATAATGAGATTGTTGAAAAAATGAGCAAGCAGCTTTACCGGGTTGTGGAAGTTTTAAAAGTCTGCGATCCGCAGTCGGATGAAATCATTGTCAGGGAGCTGGCTTTAGTGAAAGTTTCCACCAAGAAACAAAAAAGCAAAAGCGAAATCAATACGATTGCCAAACATTTTCGGGCAAAAGCCGTCGGTATCCGTCCGCAACATATCACTTATGAAATTACCGGCGACGAGGAAAAAATTGACGCTTTTTATGAAAACATGAAAAAATTCGGGGTTATTGAATTTGTCCGGACAGGCAGGACTGCCCTTTATAAATAACTATGGAGAATTATTACTGTTGAAACAGGATATAATAAATTAGTTTATTAAAGATTACAAAAGGAGATATAATATGAAACAAGAAATAAAGACAACTAAAGCACCGCAGGCAGTCGGTCCATACTCACAGGCTATCAAAGTCGGCAATTTTATCTATTGCGCCGGCAACATCGGAAAGGATTTACATACCAATCGTTTAGTCAGCGGCGGCATTAGGGAAGAAACAAAAAAAACTTTGGAAAATTTAAACGAAGTTTTGAAAGCGGCCGGAGCAACTCTGAAAGACGTGGTTAAAACGACTGTTTATCTTCAGAATATGGCTGATTATCCTTCTATGAATGAGGTTTACGCCGCATTTTTCCGAAAGCCTTACCCGGCCAGGGCGACGGTGGAAGTGGTCAAACTGCCGATAGGGGCACTGGTGGAGATAGAATGTATTGCTTATGCGGAAGGAGGCTGTTGCGGTGGTAAGTGTGATTGCGGAAGCAACTGTAAATAATTTATGAAACAGCAGTATTTTCCATATGCTTTTTTTCAGGGGAAATTAATCCCGGTTAAAGAGGCAAAGGTCAGTATTATGACTAATGCTCTGCAATACGGAACCGGACTTTTCGGCGGCATCAGAGGTTATTTAGCCGAAGACGGGAAGGGAATAAATATTTTCCGCTTAAGCGACCATTACCAAAGATTTTTGCAATCGATGCTGATTATCGACAGAAAGCTAAAATATTCTCATCAGGAATTGGTTTCCATCACCTTGGCGCTTGTCAAAAAAAATCAGCCCAAAACGGATTGTTATCTGCGGCCGATCGCTTACGCGGCAAATCTCGGGATTTCGCCGGATTTGTCAGTTGCCGATTTTGATTTTGCCATCTATATGATTCCTTTAGGTGAATATCTGTCCCTTGATAAGGGTTTGAAATTGATGGTTTCCAGTTGGGTAAGGATCAGCGACAACATGATTCCCGCCCGGGCTAAAATTACCGGCGGTTACATCAATTCCGCTTTGGCTAAAGCCGAGGCCGCAAGAGGCGGATATGACGATGCTTTGATGTTGACGAGTAGCGGCCATGTAGCCGAAGGAAGTGCGGCAAATCTTTTCATCGTCAGAAACGGGGCTCTGATCACTTCGGAAAAAACTGCGGATGTTTTGGAGGGGATTACCCGAAGATCAATTATCAAGTTAGCGGAAGATTTAGGGATACCGGTTGAAGAAAGGGCCATCGACCGGACAGAAATTTATGTGGCCGATGAGGCTTTTTTGTCCGGCACCGGTGTTCAAGTTGCCTGGATCAGGGAAGTGGACGGCCGGGTAATTGGTGACGGTAAACTCGGTCCGATAAGCGAAAAAATCAAACAAAAGTTTTTTGATATTGTCCGCGGCCGGGAGAAAAAATATTCAGGGTGGTTAACAAAGATTTATTAAAAACTAAAGGAATTTTCATTATGGCAAAAATAGATTTCGGCGGGGTAGTAGAAAACATAGTGACGCGGGAAGAATTTCCCTTGCCAAAGGCGAAAAAAATTTTGAAAAATGAGACGGTGGCTGTTTTGGGATACGGCGTCCAGGGTCCCGGTCAAAGTCTGAATCTGCGCGACAACGGGATTAACGTGATTGTCGGCCAACGAAAAGATACAGCCTCTTGGGAAAAGGCGATCAAAGACGGCTGGAGGGAAGGTAAAAACCTTTTTTCTCTTGAAGAAGCCGCCGGGCGCGGGACGATTATCGAATATCTGCTTTCGGATGCCGGGCAAAAGTCCTTTTGGCCGAAATTGAAACCTCATTTAACAGAAGGGAAAATGCTTTATTTTTCCCACGGCTTTTCCATCACCTACAAAGACCAAACCGGAGTCGTGCCGCCGAAAAATATCGACGTTGTTTTAGTAGCGCCGAAAGGTTCCGGCCTTTCCGTCAGGCGCAATTTTCTTGAAGGCAGCGGCATCAACAGTAGTTACGCCGTTTTCCGAGATTATACCGGACACGCGGAGGAAAAAGTGATCGCTTTGGGGATTGCCATTGGCTCCGGTTTTCTGTTCCCGACCACTTTTGAGAAGGAAGTTTACAGCGACCTGACTGGCGAGCGGGGAGTATTGATGGGCGCTCTCGCCGGCATCATGGAAGCACAATACAATGAACTCCGAAAACACAATCACAGTCCGAGTGAAGCTTTCAACGAGACAGTAGAAGAATTGACTCAAAGCCTCATCAAGCTGGTGGCCGAAAAAGGGATGGATTGGATGTATGCCAATTGTTCTTCGACGGCTCAAAGAGGCGCTTTGGATTGGAAAGGCAAGTTCAGGAAAGCGGTTGAACCGGTTTTTAGTGAGCTTTATAAAAGAGTCTCAAGCGGCGAAGAAGCCAAGATCGTTCTTGAGAAGAACAGTCGGCCGGATTATAGGGAAAAACTGGATGAAGAGTTGAAAGAAATGTGTACTTCCGAAATGTGGCAGACAGGCAAACAAGTCCGCGGATTAAGGCCGGAGAATTGGAGGAAATAAACTTATGACTAAATACCAGAAATATTTTCAGGAAATGATGGAGAAAAACGAGTGGCTTTTTGGTGAGTTTAAAAAAGTCCACGACGGCTATGTTCTTAACCCGGATAAATATAAGGAACAGTTCAATAAGTTAGGGGGAGAAGTGGTAGATGAGATCAGGGAGTGGGAAAGGAAATTGTGTTCCCACAGCGAAAAAGGACAGTATGGCGTCTTTTCTTCGGGTTTGGCGGAAAAATTCTGGGTTGAGGTGCGTAAACATTTTCCGAAGATCGATTTCGTCGGAGTAAAGTAATTATTATTTATTGCGGGTCATCAGCTTGATACCGATGAAAATAAAAATAACCGGCCAAAATCTCCAGATTTGGACAAAGAAATCCCCGCTTAGTATCCCGAAATTATGAAGCAGCAAAATGGCTCCAAAAAGAACCAGAAGGATGGCTCCCAGAGGCATGTCATCGGCAAAAGTCTCATGCGGATTTCCTTTTTTAGCTGGCATAATCTAATAATAAATTATTTATAAATAATGTGTCAACAGGAAATATTGAATTGGTTTCGGTACCCTACGCTTTACATTTCTTGTCAATTGGTGTTATACTTTTTCATAAGCCGCAATATGCGACTAAAAAAATTTAAAATATTTGACTTCTTTTACCGCGCATTCCACGCTTGGCCTCATTTTTACGAAGGCATTACCCAACTTTTTTCTTTCGGTCAATGGGAGAGATGGGAAGACCGGGTTTTTGAGGATATCGTCGGAAAAAGAGTTTTGGAGATTGGCGTCGGGCCGGGAA
>JALHWS010000133.1 GCA_022866885.1 Candidatus Microgenomates bacterium
GCTGTAATAACCGAAAAGGGAAACGTGTTTGTCAATGGAAAAAACAGTCGAAACAATTTGACTGATAAGAAAAAGCAAGAGAGGAATTTCAAAGGGAGTCCGACGGATTTGTATTTTCCGGTTGGCAACCATTTTTATGAGCCATGCTCCGATAATTACCACCGTTAATCCGTACGTGAGCATCATTTTGTTATATTCGAAAAGCTCAAAATTATAGGGAGTTAAAACCAGGGGCACCAGAAAAAAAAGGAGGTAAAAAGACTTTTCGATGATGTTTTGGGATATTCGGTTGATTTTGTCGTACATTTTAAGATATATTCTAATCCAATTCGATCTTTGCTACAATAACAGCAAACACTAATATGTTGAATTTTTTATTTGGTCTTTTTTCGCATGATCTCGCAATTGATTTGGGAACTGCCAATACTTTGGTCTTTGTCAAAGACAAAGGGATTGCCATCCGCGAGCCGTCGATTGTCGCCCGGCACAGAAAAACAAAACAGATATTGGCCACCGGTATGGAAGCCAAAAAAATGATGGGTAAGACTCCCGGGCAGATAGAAGCTTTCCGCCCGCTTAAAGACGGGGTGATTGCTGATTTTGACGCCACTGAAGAAATGCTCCATTATTTTATCGCTCAGGTCCATGAAAGCCCTTATTCTTTTTTACCAAAAATTCCCCGGCCAAAAGTGATCATCGGCATTCCTTCCGGAGTGACCGAGGTGGAAAGAAGAGCGGTCCAATACGCTGCCCTTTCAGCGGGTGCTCGAGTGGCTTACCTTATCGAAGAGCCGATGGCGGCCGCTATCGGAGCCAAGTTGCCGATTGAAGAAGCCAGAGGCAGCATGATTGTGGATATCGGCGGCGGGACGACGGAAATTGCCGTCATTTCCCTTGGCGGAATCGTCATTAATCGGTCGCTTCGGATTGCCGGAGACGAATTTGATGAGGCAATCGTTACTTATGTGCGGATGAAACACGGGCTTTTATTGGGATTGCCCTCTGCCGAAGGAGCCAAAATTGCCATCGGCAGCGCATATCAATCAAAAGATAAAGAGGAAAAACATACGGTTGTCCGCGGCCGGGACCTCGAAAACGGTCTGCCGAAATCAGTCAAGCTGACCTCATCGGGACTACGAGAGGCAATGTCGCCGGTTTTTAACCAGATTATTGAAGCGATTGACGAGACGGTTGAAGAAATCCCGCCGGAATTAGTCGGTGACGTTCTTGAGCAGGGTATCACTTTGGCCGGAGGCGGAGCTCTGCTTCCCGGTATTGACAAAGCCATCTCGGAAGCGGCTAAAATGCCGGTTTGGGTGGCGCCTGATCCTTTGACTTGCGTGGTGCGCGGAGCGGCCAGACTTTTGGATAACCGAAGACTTTTGGAAAAAGTCAAAGTCACCGGCGGGCTGAAATGAAAGACCGATTAATTTATTTTTTGATATTTATTTCCCTGGTACTTTTGCTTTTGGACTATTCAGGGTCACTTCTTCCGGTGAAATCCGCTTTGGATAACATTGTTCTGCCTGTTAAAAAAACTTTATTTACCACCGTTTCCGATTTTGGGAGCTTACGAAAAGTGCTAAGCCAATACCGGCAGTTTTACCAGATGTATGATGATTTGAAGGTTGCCGCGAAGAAAAACGAGGAATTGAATTTACAGGTTAAACTTTTGACGGAGGAAAATAAAAAAATGCGGATCCAGCTCGATGCTCCGCTGCCTCCTTCATATAAATATATCCCGGCAACGGTTGTCAGCAACTCACATTATCTTGAAGTGGCCGCGGGTATCCGGGAAGGTGTAGCCAAAAACATGCCGGTTGTCGACGGGCTGGTACTTCTGGGGAAAATAACCGCAGTTTCCGAAAAAAGAAGCACAATTACGCTTTTAACCGATAACGAGATGCAGGTAGCAGTGAAGACTTCCCGCGGGGCAAAAGGGATATTAGTCGGACAGGCAGGCAAGAGTTTCCTTCTGGATAAGATTTTGCAGAAAGAAGCGCTTTTTTTGGATGATCAGGTGGTGACCAGCGGCGAGGACGGATTGCCTCCCAATCTGATTATCGGCCGGGTGACCCATATAATTACTACTGATGAAGCGGTTTACAAACAGGCAAAAGTCGAAGCTCTCATAGATGCGTTAAGTGAAAAAACGGTTTTTATTATTTCCGCAACATGAAACTCGCACTCTTAATAGGTTTTCTGACGATATTGGTCGAATCGACCATTCTCTCTGTGCCTTTGACACTTTCTTATATTTTGGTAATGATTATCTTATTTGAAACAGGAACAGTCTTTTGGATTTTTTTGGCCGGGTTGCTTCTCGATCTTTTTGCCCACCGACTTTTCGGTATAAGCAGCCTGTTTTTTTTGTTTGTGTTTTTGGCAGTTCGCCGTTATCAGGAAAAAATCAATGTCAATCATTTTTTTTACACGGTCCTTTTTTTAGGAATCACCTGCAGCCTATATTTATTATTAATTTACCGCTACTTAAATTGGGAAAAATTACTGTTGGGAGTGGGTTTCGGAGCAATCGTTTTCCTGATTTTGGGGAAAGTACAAAACAATATAAAAGGCAGGAAGAAATTGACTTTATAACATGCGTTATCAACTGGGGACTGTTTTTTCCGAACAAATAACCAAAAGCCGTCGATTCCGGAAGATGCGTGAAGTGGAAGGAAACGCCAAGTACTCTCCGGATATCAGGGTTTGGGTATTTGTGGGGATTTTATTTATCGGACTGGGATTACTTTTATCCAGACTATTCCTTCTGACGGTAATCCAGGGAAACCGTTTTAGGCAATTGGCAGAAGGAAACCGTTTGCAGGAGCAAAAAATTTATGCTCCGCGCGGAATTATTTATGACCGTAAAGGCGTGCCGTTAGTTCGCAATATTCCCGCCTTTGTTTTGCCGGATAAACAAATTTTTTTTGAAAACCCGCCGGCAACCCAATCCGCGCAAATACAAGAAATTGCCGTCAGAGATTATGTTTTTAAAGATCTTTTCGCCCATGTCTTGGGATATACCGCGGAGGTTAGTCAGGAGGAGCTTGGGAAGCTGGTACTGGGTGATTTGGTCGGAAAGATGGGCATCGAAAAAAGTTATGACGAAACCTTGCGGGGAGTCAACGGCAAACTGTTGTTTGAAGTAGACGCCTTGGGGCAAAAAATACGGACTTTAGGCAAGGTTGAGGCCAAAACCGGCAAAAACCTGACGCTGACTTTGGACTCGGATTTGCAGAAAGCGGCTCAAGAGACTATCGCCGGGAAAAAAGGGGCGATTGTGGTTTCCAACAGCCAGACTGGTGAAATATTGGCTTATTACTCCTCACCCTCTTTTGACCCTAATCTCTTTATCCGTGGAGAGGAAATAAAAAAACTGTTTGAAGATCCTAATCAGCCGCTTTTTGACCGGGTAATCGCCGGGACTTATCCGCCCGGTTCCACTTTCAAGATCATAACCAGCGTGGCTGCTTTGGAATCCGGGACAATCGATAAGGAAACAAAAATAGAAGACACAGGCATCCTCAAAGTCGGCGAGTTTTCTTTCGGCAACTGGTATTTCAACCAGTACGGCAAAAAGGAAGGCTGGTTGGATATCGTGGGTGCCATCAGAAGGTCAAACGATATTTTTTTCTATACTATCGGAGAAAAAACCGGCATCGAAACGATTGCCGGCTGGGCGAAAAAGATGGGACTGGGGAAAAAAACCGGGATCGATATTGACGGTGAAGCGGAAGGGTTGATGCCCGATCCCGCGTGGCGAAAAAAAGAAAGGGGAGAAGACTGGTATCTGGGCAATACTTACCATATCGCCATCGGCCAGGGAGACATTTTGTCTACGCCTTTACAGGTTAATACTTGGACGAATGTTATTGCCAGCGGCGGGAAGTTATGCCAACCGCATTTAACAAAAGATCAAAGATCAATCCGCCAGCTGGCGGATAAAGATCAAAATGAGCTATGTAAAGATTTAGAAATTAAGAAGGAAAACATAGAATTAATCCGGGAAGGGATGAAGGAAGCTTGTGCAGTCGGCGGGACAGGATACCCTTTATTCGATTTTAAAATTATAAATGATAAATTACAAATCGATAATCTAAATTATTTTGAGGCGAAGGAATCGACGGTGTCGGCCAAACCTTACGTTGGGATTCCGGTAGCCTGTAAAACGGGGACGGCTGAATATGGAGACTTGAAGAACAGCAAAACTCACGCCTGGTTTACTGTCTTTGCGCCGGTTTATAACCCGCAGATTACCATTACCGTATTAGTTGAAGGCGGAGGTGAGGGAAGCACTGTCGCCGCCCCGATGGCCAAAAAGATTTTGGAGGAATGGTTTAAGAAATAAAAGGAGGGTCAAATTTTGGCCAGGGCTTGTTTGAGGTCGGCGATCAAATCGTCCGTATCTTCCAGACCGATTGAAAGCCTGACTAATGATTCGCCGATGCCGGATTTTTCAAGTTCAACTTTACCCATTTTGGCATGGGTCATGGAAGCCGGGTGTTCAATCAGGCTTTCTACCGCGCCCAAAGAGACTGCCAGATCTATCAGTTTTACGCTATTGACCAGTTTTTCTCCCGCGCTCCTTCCGCCTTTGACCTCAAAGGATAAAACGCCGCCGAACTGCGCCATTTGCTGTTTGGCCAGGAGGTGTTGCGGATGGCTGCTAAGCTTTGGGTAATAGACCTTTTGGATTTTGGGATGTTTTTCCAAAAAGCGGGCGATTTTTTCTGTTGATTCTGATTGTTTTTTTATCCTGATCTCCAGAGTAGTCATGCCGCGAAGAATCAAATAGGCATTGAAGGGAGAGATGCACGGGCCAAGATCAATAAAACTTTTACTAAACATCTGGGAAATCAGTTTTTGAGAACCGATGACCGCACCGCCGATGACGTCAGAATGTCCGTTGATATATTTTGTCAGGCTGTGGACGACCACGTCCATGCCAAGCCTGATGGGATATTGGCAGGGAGGCGGGGCGAAAGTGTTGTCGAAAACCGTCAGGATTTTATTTTTTTTGGCCAAAGCGGCAATTTTTTTAATGTCAATAATTTCAAGCAACGGATTAGTGGGACTTTCAAAATAAATGACTTTGACAGAGGGGTCAATGGCATTTTTGATGGAGTTAATGTCACGGAAGTCGATCATTTTTACCTTTATACCGAAACGGGTTAAGAGGTTGGTTATCAGGGAGAAAGTACAGCCATAAAGGACTTTATGGGCCAGGATGGTATCGCCTGTTTTTAAAAGATGTAAAAGAGTCAAGGAAATGGCGGACATGCCGGAAGAAGTGACAATCGCTTTTTCGCCTTCTTCCAAAGCAGCCAGTCGGACCTCCAAAGCTTCCACAGTGGGGTTGGTGAAACGGGAATAAATCATTCCATGGGAAACTCCTGCGAAACGTTTGGCGCCTTCGCGGGCTGTGGGGAAAATAAAAGTCGAGGAGGTGTAAATCGGCGGGATCACCGAACCGAAAACCGGATCGCTTTCATGGACGGCCAGGTGGATGTTTTTACTTGAAAGTTTCATAATAATTCCTGATTTTAGCACAAATAGAGTCAGTGTCAATCATTGTCATTTTGCGGATAATTCTTTACAGTTAAATAAAGTGACATGATGTACGTAATGACATGTCATCCTGAACTTGTTTCAGGATCTGTCCTGAATAGCAGGATTTCGCTGCGGCTCAAGATGCTGAAATAAATTCAGCATGACAACTAATTCAGAAATTTAATAATTTCATTTGTAATTTATAATTTATAATCTATAATTTGGGTAATGAATCTCGCCTATCGTTTGCGTCCGGAGACTTTAGCTGATTTCGTCGGTCAGGAACATTTAGTTTCCGAGGGGAGGGTTATCCGCAAGATGATTGACTCGAAAAATATATTCCCGATGATTTTTTGGGGTCCACCGGGTAGCGGCAAGACGACGCTGGCCTTTATTATCGCCGCAGAAACAGATGCTGATTTTTACCATCTTTCGGCAGTTGAGACCGGCAAGGATGACCTGCGGAAAATTGTCGAAAAAGCCAAAGCCAACAGGGAAGCCGGTCGGAAAACAATCCTTTTTATCGACGAAATCCACCGTTGGAATAAAGCACAGCAGGATGCCCTTCTGCCGTTTGTCGAAAACGGATTGATTATTCTCATCGGAGCCACCACAGAAAATCCCTCTTTTGAAGTCATCTCACCCCTTCTTTCGCGCTGCCGGGTCTTTGTTTTGAAAAGTCTGGAGTGGACGGATTTGGAAAAGATTATCGATCGTGCATTGAAAGATAAAGAGAGGGGATTAGGAAAGGATAAAAAAAGCATTAATAAAGAGGGCCAAGAATTATTAGTCAGGCTTTCGGGCGGGGACGCACGGATCATGCTTAACGCTTTGGAGATGGCGGTAGTTTCCTATAAGCAGAAAAAGATCGACGAAGCCTTAGTCAAAGAAATTTTCCAGACCAGGTCAGCCGGTTTGTATGACAAAAAAGCCGACGAGCATTACAATATCATTTCCGCTTTCATCAAATCAGTCAGGGGGAGTGATGTCGACGCCGCTTTATATTATTTGGCGAGAATGCTGGAAAACGGGGAAGACCCCAAGTTTATCGCCAGACGGATGATTATTTTGGCCAGCGAAGATATAGGACTGGCTGACCGGGGAGCCTTGATTCAGGCCAACGAGGCTTTTGAAGCGGTAATGAAAATTGGTATGCCTGAAGCCCAGCTTATTTTGGCTCATGTGGTGATTTATCTTGCCCGGGCGCCAAAATCCAGAGCAGTACCCAACGCTTTAGCTCGGGCCAAAGCCGCGGTTTATGAATTTCCCAACGAACCGATTCCGCTGCATCTTCGAAACGCCCCGACAAAGTTGATGAAAAACTTAGGTTACGCGAAAGATTATCAGTGGAGCAGTAACTACGTCGGCCCGACCAAAGGCCAGTCCTTTTTGCCGGAGAGATTGAAAAACAAAAAATTCTTCGAAAGTACACCTTAGAGGTGTCTCAGATAGGACACCTCTGGTAAATCGTCATTTCTCAAGCGCTAGATGTCTTATATTTCCCAGTTCCTTTTGGTAATCAGCCCGGTTAAAAGTAAATTTCATGAATGATTTTTTAGTCTTAAAATTAGTTAATACTGCTTCAGAATTTATAGAGCTATCTTTTGTCTGTTTTAAATATTCTGAAAATGAAGAGTATGGGTAAGCGGCTATTTCTTTAATATTTTTTACAACATAAGATGTGTATGGATTTAAGTGTATATAACGGGATACATGAAGAAGTTGGTCGTCGTCTTCTATTCTGACTGCCTTAAACTTTCCCTGAAAAAGAGGACCATGCCGTTTATTTTTGACATTAAAATAACGGGTGTAACTGTTTGTTAAATCGCCGGTGAATTTGGAGATTCCGTTATCTTCGTTTTGCCGGAGAAGCAGATGAAAATGATTCGGCATCAGACAATAACAAATTAATTCGATAGAGAAATCATGCCGTTTAATCAGGGTTGCCAAAATCTTCTTCCTATCTTCGCCAGATAAAGTTAAAAATTTAGAGTACCGCATGGGAGTGCTCTTATTCTGGTAAAAGATGATTGTTTCGAAGAAGCGTTGATAGTCTCTCTTGTTGGTAAAGATTGGTTGACCGGTTAAACCTTTATTAAAGACGTGATAAATTTTTCCAGAGATTAAAAGGATAGTTCTGCCCGGCATAGTTTCATATTACTTCTAAAATACCAAAGGTGTCAATAGCGTTTCACCTTAGAGGTGTGCTTTGAGAAAGCATTTCCAGATGGCATATTTTTGGTTGTTTTCTGGAAAAATCCCAAAGATGAAACGAATTGCCCAAACATTCCTCCCAAAAATTACACTTGATACATTTGTCACATCTGGTACGATTTTTATCTCTAAAAAACTGAAACTTTTTATCCCACACGATAGAAAAACGGTCTCTTTTTACATTTCCCTGTATTAATGCTTTTATTCTTGGGACATTGGGACAAACATATATATCACCGTTAAAAAGGATGCTGGCAGTATTTATTCCAGTATTGCAGTAAAAAAGATTCTTTCTGACTTTTCCTTCGAATTCTAAACCAAGGAATCCGGCACAACCATAGGTAACATCAATCTTAGACTTTGCCCTCTTTTCTTTTATAAACAGCAAAAGCTTTTTTAATTGTTTATTATTTAGTAATAAACTGGTATTAAATTCAGCTCTGCCGATGGGATCAACATTAAAAACTCTCCATGAATGGATACTTAAAGAAGAAAAAGTACGGTACATTTCTTCTAATTGGTCAATATTTCCTTGATGAATAGTTGTCGTAATCTGAAGATTTTGCATAAAATTTGCTTCTGATAAAAGACGGACAGCGTTTATTGCTCTATGATATGCTCCTTTCATACTACGAAATTCATCATGTTTCCTGCCAATCCCGTCTATACTGACGACAATAGTTTTCATCCCGGATTCTTTCATTTTTTTGACGATCTCTTTGTTTACTAAAAAACCATTAGTAACCATACCCCAATTAAAACCTAGATGATTGACATAAGTCATGATTTCAAAGAGATCTTTTCTTACTAACGGTTCACCGCCTGTTACGGCAACCATAATATCTTTCGGGTTGAAATCCTCGGCAATCGTTCGGAATGTTTTTTTAATTTCATCTACAGTGAGTTCGCCTTTAATAGTTTTCCGGCCGGCGTTACTGCCGCAATGTTTACAATAAAAATTACAATTCATGGTACATTCCCAGAAAAGATAAGTCAGTTTATGTTGGCGTCTGAGGTAGTTTTTATAAAGGGATAAGACTCGGAGTTGTCCTGTTTTTAAAATTTGTTCAAACACTGTGGGTATTAACTGTTATTATTTATGTCTTATTCTTTTTATAACAAATATTAAACCTAGGATTAATGATAGGACAATAACGACAGGTAATAAGGCATAAGAAAGAATACGGATTATATTACTTGAGAGTGTTGGTTCGACAGGAACTCCATACAATGCTTGAGCTGGCGGTGGGCCATACAAAACATGAATATTATCTGCTAATGACGATATAGGAGAAAATAAAATTGATAATAAACTTACTTTCTGAATACTTTTTAATCGATCTTTTATAATCATACGTATATACTTTATTAAATTTATAACAATTCCTTAATTACGTCAATATGACAAAAGAAAATAATTCAAACTGATTGTATTCATAATTCCAATATACTTCCAAATTACCAAAGGTGCCAATAACGGTTCACCTTAGAGGTGTACTAGATAGGGCACCTCTGGTTTTTCAAAACATCCTGCTCATCCCGCGCCGCCACCGCCTCCACCGCCTCCACCGCCGCCACCGCCTGAAAATCCTCCTCCTCCGCCTGAAGAATAATGAGAAGCAGATGTGGAAGCAGTTTGCAGTTCCGAAGTCATGACATTAAGCGAATGCACCATACTGCTCATCGATTCTCCCATACCGCCGATATTTCTCATATTTACACCGGCCGCCCAGTACCAAAGAACAGGCGAAGCCTGCGGATTTTCCAAAATTTGGGGCAGCATTTTGATGATTTTTTCGGCGCAACCGAACAGAATGGCGAAAACCAGGTAGTGTTCCCAGAGTTTGTAAGCTTCAGGTGGAATTTCCTTGAATTTGCCGAAATCGTTTAAGAAATGCTTGAAAGCTTTCCACATGGCTGCCTCTTGGGACCATTTTTTCTCCCAGCGTTTCATTTTCGGGACAATGATAACGGAGATAATTATCAATAAGGGATTAAGGGTTAGTATGGCGACGATGACTGAACCGATCAAAGCCTTTGTATAAATATCCTGGCTTTTCTTCTCGATAAGACCGAGTTTATCGGTTTGTTTTTTGACTTTATCCTGCCACTCTTTCCACCACTGCTCAAAGTCCCGCGGGTGGCTTTTCAACCAGTCTTTGATCTCTTCCATCGTCACGCTATCGTCCGTTTTATTTTCTTTGCCTGAAGGCTTATTAAATAACTTATCGATAGATGTTGCTTCAGATTTTCCGATAGTAATAAAAACCAGATCCAACAAATCTTCTTCGAAATCTTTGAGTTTTTCATTTATTTTTTGCCAGCGTTTATCAAGAGTCAAAGTGGTTTTGATCTCTTTTTTTGTCCCCAATAGACCGCTTTTGAGCTTTATCTCATCGCGCATCTGCAGATAGCCTTTTCTGGCCAGGTCAAAAAGGGTAGCGGTAAAAGCATTAATCTGAGGTTTGCCGCCTTGTTTGAGGAGGATATCAACCTGCGCCGGATTTAAGTTGCTTGGTAACTCCCGGACATATTCGGGAATATCGGGGAATTTATATTCCTGTCCGTATTTTTTCCACAGATAAAAAAGGATAATGACCCATAAAAAAGGAAGAGAAAAGACAAGTAAAGCCCAGACAACCATGATCCGGCCGATTGATTTAGCTTGCTGCTGCGCTTGTTTGGCGGCGGCGATCGTTTGTTCGACAAAGCCTTTTTCTTCATTTTTTATTTCCGTCAATTTTATTCCTCCATCGGGATTACCCAAGATCATCGATGTAGGGAAGATAACCCTGATTTCCATAAATTGACCGGCGGCCAAGCTTTGGGCGGTAAATTTAGCGGTTTTGAGGTCGACAATTTCCGATTGGCCATTTAGCGGTCCGTGTCCGTAAACCAGGATTTCTGACTTATCGGAAACCATTTGAGGAAGGTGTACTGTGATATCTACGTTGTGGTGGCCGATTTGCCAGTCGTTACCGATGACTTTCCAATATAGTTCTGCCACGTCCTGATATTTTTTTATGGTATTAAGGCCTCTGTATTTGATGAGAAAAGTTTTTTCCTCGTCGTTTGCCTGATAACCCCATTTGGCATAAAAGCGGCCGCTGCGGTTGCCGCTGTCAAGGAGATTAACAGAAGATCCATCGGCAGCGTTCACGGAAAAACTGTCAATTACCGCCGGGATCCACATCTCCGCCCAACTGTATGAGCCGGAAAAGTCATAAGTCAGCTGTTCGGAAACAACGATAGACTTATCATTATTAATAAGGATGTCAAACTTGTCGGAGGTGATGGAGTAAGATTTGGCAAATACGTTGGTAGGGAAGAAAAGGAAAAAAAAGAAGAAGATGGTCAAGAATATTTTTTTCATGAGTGCAATAACTAAAATTATTCTTTGAAAGCTCTGTTTAATAAAGAGGCAGCTATTCCGGGGGCCATAGTATTGGTTTTTTGGGCAAACGTTGCCAATTGATCTAATAATCCCACATTAGTCGCGAATCCTTGAGGATCAGATAATGGATCTCTTTCTCCCGGAACTGAGATTGGATTTATTTTATCAGGTGTAATACTCATATTTTTTTGTTATTTGTTTTATGTTATATGTTCTATGTTTTATTATTTATTTGCCAACTTTCTCGGATCGGCATAAGTATAGTACCAGCTGCAAAAGCGATCAATGTGCCCCGGATAAGGGTAGCCGAAAAGATTACCGCAGTTATAAACAGTAGTCATCTGTTCCGGTCCCAGCGGTCCGTATGTCTCAAGCGTATTTTTGTGATAGCGGCCGATCAGGTCGATCGCCACTTCCGGTTTATACATTTCCTCCGGCGATCCTGTAAAGCCCAGACCCAAAGCAGTCGTATAAAGTATCTGTCCCAATCCGTAGCTGGCGTCGTTGATATGGCTTTCATATCGGTATGCCATCGGATTGCCTTCGGACTCGGTCATGATGGTGGCGAAGATAAGTTGCGGATCTATCCCGTATTTTTCGGCCACTTCATCGATAATATTTCCATAAAGCTTCCATACCCGTTTAGCTTCTTCCTCAGGAGCCAAATCTTCCAGGTCAAGTTGATCCTTCGGGGTTGTAACCAAAGAAGCCGGTGTAGGTCTCGGAGTCAAACCGGAAGGATTGATCATCAGTTGGTTGGTCAAAATGAGTGCCGCAGCGATATTCTGCGAATATTTCTGCAGATTGTCAAGGTCGATATGATGATCAAGGAGCCATTGGTAGACCTCTTTATGTTTTATCCGCAGTTCTTCTTTCAGTTTTTCCCGTTTATCGATAAGTCTTTTCTTGATGTCTTGGAGCTGTTGGGGAGTAAGTTGTAAAGCGGATTGTTGATTTTGAACCATTAATAATTATTAAATTTAGAATTTAATAATGGATGTTCACTCTCGTTCCCACACTAGCCCAATTGAAGATAGTGCAGGCATCGGGAGTGCGCATATTGACGCAGCCATGGCTCATCGGGTGTCCGAAATTATTATGCCAATAAGTACCATGCAGGCCGTAGCCTTTGTAAAAATACATGGTGCAGGGAACATTGGGCAAATAGTAATAAGTTCCCAAAGCCTTTGATCCGCCTTTCATGGTTGTTGAAGCCAGTTTGGTCCAGATACGAAAATCCCCGGTTGGAGTCGGAGCCCATTTGCCGGATGAAATGAGGTAATTACCTATCTGGTTACCATTATCCCAGGCATAAAGTCGCTGTTGTGACAGGTTTATTTCAATCCAGCGGCTGTCATCAGTGCCCAAAACCGCGCTCTCTTCGTCTCCGGTTTGCGCAGTCGGCGGCAGTTGGGCCAACTGTGACACTTCACTATTATAATCATATACGAAATCCTGGTTATTAAAGACGTAAGAGGCGACTTCGGGATTTGGTTGAACATCTTGAACCATGATTTCCTCGACTTTTTGGTCCGAAGCCAGTTCACTAGAGAGAAGGTAAGCGGAATATTTCGGTAAACCGAGAGTGATGCCGGCCAGGACATAAATAGCAATCAGAAAACTGTAGAAATATTGTTTCATCTAAATTTAATATAAAAGTAAAAAATTCCGTTTGTCAATGGTTAAATGATATGTTATAAATAATCCATGACAAAAAAGACCTCTTATTTCCTGACGGCCATTATCTTTTTCTTCTGTGGAATCTTAATAACAGTTTTTTACCAACAATACCAAAGAAGAATTGCCGAAGCCTTGGTTGATACTCCCGATGAAGCGTCTCCTACTGTTACGCCGACGGTCATCCCATCGCCGGAATATGAAGAATTAGTTATCCCCCAAATTACCCAAATTCCCCATATCCCCCAAACATCTTCTAAATATACTATAGAAGAAATTGGCCATATCACCACCGACAAGACAAGCGCGGAAACGGGCGAAACCGTCAATTTCACCGTTACTATAAAAAACGCCGGGACTAGGAAAAAATTCCTCACCCATGTCTGTTTCAACTATACCGGCGGTAGTGGTTTCGGATGCCTCCTAAACAAAAATCTGGAAGCAGGGGAATCTTTCAACTTGAACAATTCCATGATGTTTGGAAACCCCGGTAGTTATTCCGTTTGGATCACCTGGAGTCAGGACGGAATTAACTTTTACCGGCCGAATTCCAGCGGCACGGCAGCGGTTTCAGTTAATTGATTCCGTAGAAAATGTCATTGCGATCCCGAGCTTGCCGAGGGAGAAGCAATCCCGTTATGTTGCGGTAATTCCTACCTATTGACAATAGGATTTTTTACTGTTATTTTTTATATATTAGCTTTCTTTTTTAATTTAAAAATCTTAAAAAGTGAAACCAACTGCTAAAATAATGCCTTTGGGAGAATCCTCTAATTCTTTCTCAAAAATGAGAAAGCTAAAGTTACCGCCAGTCACCATCGTCATTTTGATCCTTTTTGCCGTTACCCTCATCCCGATCGTCATCGGTCTTTTGAAACAGTCAAATATTTCCAGCAGACCCAAAGCAGCTGCTTGTATTACCAATGCCAGTAATTGTAAACATCCGGGTACCGGTGAATGTGTCGGTATTGCCTATCAATATAAATATAAACCAACTGATGATATTTTCTACAGATGTGTCGGCAATGACAGTTGGGTGCCTCCACTTCCAGCTTTTTCCCCGACTCCAATAACAAGATTGTCTAATCTCGAAATGGCCCAACAAATTGTTTCGTGGTTTGATAAACAGAAAAATCCTGACGGTGTTTATTATGCATTCCAATTAATCGATCCGGATAATAATGTCACAGACAGAATAAAAGATAATAGGGTCGGGACCAACGTGCTCTGGGCAAAATATTTATTATGGACGAGGACAAAAGATACCAATCTGCTTACCAGCATCAGAACAGATCTGGAGATGGAGACAAACACAACAAAAGTAGATGTATATGCGCCGGACTTTTGGAGTTGCAAGTTGCTTTATGAAATTTACCAGGATACTGCCATCCCTCAAGACTATCAGGATCTCAAGACCAAAGCTAAAGAACTGTGCTACCGGGGAGTGTATTTTGCTCTCCAATTGCCCGTAAAAGTAAAAAAAGCAGATATTGAGATAGACGTAAATGCTGAACTAAATCCTATAGCAGACATAGACATAGAAAAACCTTTCAAGCTTGATCCCGATTTGGACAAACCTTCAGATGACTATAATGTAAACATGAAATTGGAACGCAAATTAAGAAAATTTTCTTCATATGTTTCCGACTATTTAGCTAAATATAAATTTGATCAAATTCCAAATAATATAAATATCGCAAAAGCTTTATTTAATGATCTCGTAGATACATATAGTTCTCTTGGAGGTTCAAACAATTATGTTAAAGGTGAATGTGTTTTGGGAGTAGCAGCACTGGACTTGCATGATGTTACTAAAGACCAAAAATATCTCAATTTTGCCACAAAATTATTTAGTGCGAATAAATACAATGATATTCCCCTCTCTGAAAAAGCTGCCTGCGGCGTCTTTGTCTACAATTTATTTAGCACTACCAAAGACCAGCAATACCAGACTACGATGAAAAATACCGCTACAAGTATGCTTTCAAATTATGATCCAAATATCGGCGCATTTTTCCAAAACGAATATCCTCAAAAAAGATATGAAGTGGAATCCAATACGTTAATAGTAAAATTGTTGTTATCGCTCTAAGTCTGATTATTTCAATGAAAATACTAATACGATTATTTCTAATAATAGGTATCATCACTGCTTTCAGTTTATTGATTCCGCGATTAAATACGGCAAACGCAAGATATTGTGCTAATACAAAAACACCGGCAGGCTGCGGTTATGGAGGGTGTTGGACAGACACTGCCGACGATGTACCACACGCATGTCAGGATGGCGAAGCTTATTGTGATCCGCATCCCTCCGGCTGGCCATTAATTCCCTGTGATGATCCAAGACCTCATACTCCTGCATGTCATATCGACTGTGCTACCTGTTCAAACAGATATGCCGATTGTTGTTATTGGCTCCCTACACCTACACCTACCAACTCTCCACCCCAATGTAATTGGCTCAGAGAAACACCTCAAAATGTAATTCCGGGTGGCAGGATGGATATCTCTGCTGAAGTATTGGATCCGGGAGTAAACCTCAGTAATCCAAATGGTGATTATATCAACAAGGTTGAATATTATGTAGGAGATAAACTTCTTATAGATAAAGGAACAGTCAATCGACTTTTTGTAGGCAATGCTCTTTCTCCTACACCATTCGAAACAGTGATAATAAATAAAAATACCGGCCGGACATGTAGTGATCTGTGTAATGCAAACTCCGGTGGCAGGAAATGTTTGTCAGTGGGTACAAATTTAGCCGGCAATAATGGAGTATTATTTAATAAAGAAAAAAGAGGAGATCCAGGAGATTATAGTATTGAATGTATTACTCAAGCGGCTAATTGTAGTTCAATAATTGGAATTCATACAAATCCGATAAGCTGTACAGATTCCAGTTCCGGAGTCACAAATACCACGATGTGGACTAAATGTCACTGCTCGGGTTACCCAAAAACTATGGAATGGCCTTGGAGCGGTATTTTGCCTCTAAATGCACCATATGGACCGAATTATATATGGGCAGAAGTGTATGATGAAAAAGGACTAATGTGTAAAGGAGATCCGTTAAATCAAACCTGTCCGAATTGTCTTGCTCAAACAATCCCTGCTTCCATAACACCTACAAATACACCTACTCCTACCAAAACTCCAACACCGACGATTACTAAGACCCCAACTCCAACAATCACCAAGACTCCGACACCAACAGTGACAGCGACTCCTACTTCAACTGTCACTCCAACCATCACTCCGACGATCACACCTACCATAACTCCAACAACAACTCCGACTACGCCTCCGCCTACTTTGACACCGACGGTTACTCCAACCAAAACGCCAACACCAACTGTTACTAAGACGCCTACTCCAACTATTACTAAGACTCCAACTCCGACTGTGACCGTGA
>JALHWS010000134.1 GCA_022866885.1 Candidatus Microgenomates bacterium
CTCTATCCATTGAGCTACGGAGACATATTTTTTAAAAGTCACCTAAGTGACCTAAGTTACTTAAGTTACCTAAACGACTTTCTAAAATTTACCCTGCTATTATACAACTTTTCCGTGAATCCGCCTTCTTTGGCAAATCTTAAGTGACTTATTTTTATTCTAACATGAAGATGGTAAAATAGAACAGATTCGGGGATTAGCTCAGTTGGCTAGAGCGTACGGTTCGGGACCGTAAGGCCACCCGTTCAAATCGGGTATCCCCGACAAAATTGTGGTCAGATTTGACATCCTCTTCTTCCTCGTGACATACTGGAATATAATCTATGGCTCGATTGCTACATTGTTCTATTGTTAAATTGTTGCAAGATTGTATAGTTTTTTTGTCATCCCGAGCCCTTCGACTACGCTCAGGACAGGCTGCGTCGAGGGATCCCCGCCTGCATCAGCTATGCTGTAAGCATTGCGGGCAGGTTCCACATATAGTTGGTAGATTCCTCCACTCGGCCATTATCATGGCCTCGGTCGGAATGACTATACTGTCTATTTCTTCTCCCGTTCACGCTGCTTACACCGAAACCACCTACTATATTCACCAAGATCATCTGGGATCAGTGATAGCTGTGTCGGATGAATCTGGCGCTGTGGTTTCTCAGGAGAAATATACTCCTTATGGAAATACATCCGCCTTCGCCAAGGCTACGGCGGACGAAGCGGGACAGATTGAACGTAAATACACTGGTCAAATTAAAGATAAGAATACGACGCTGGCTTACTACAACGCCCGCTACTATGATCCTGTTTTATCCAGATTTATCTCAGCTGACAGTATTAATGATCAAGCCAATAGATACAACTATGTCGGCGGAAATCCGGTGATGCGAAATGATCCGGGAGGGAATATGTTTGATGAAGACGGTGGTAGTGATCCCTGGAAGGAAAAAATGAAAGAAAGATATGCAGATACTGATCCGTTTTCTGTAATGGAAAAAACTAATCTGGATAAAATATTAGAAAAAGACAGGGAAAAATATGATCCATCTTCAAATATAGAAATCAAAAAAAGAGTCTGGAAAGATATTTTCGGTGTTGAACCGCCAACTCCGGAGCTGAATGCTAAAAGATATGAATTAAGCTGGGAAAATGTAGCGGTAAGAGGAGCAAGCTTAATAAAAAATTTAGTTAATATGTCACCACCGGGTATGGTTACTCATCTTAGAGGTTATCAAACTATCGGTGACCGATTATATGAAAATACCGGCAGTCCGGAAATGCGCGCGGCTGTTGATTATGATGTAACATTTGGTATCCACGCAATGAAATATGCAGGATCTGATATGGTAAGTTCACCTGGAATATCTGAAGTGGAACAAATACAACAACAAATTCAATATTTACATAGGTTTGGAGCAAAATATCAATCTAATATCGAAGCTTTACAAGGACAATTAGCTAGGTTGCAACCATCTGCTCAAGCACCTGTTCAAGCAGCTGTTCAACCTGTCGCACAAAGCCCTTCCACAATCGATGATTATATTTATCAACAATTTATGCAAGTGAGAACTGTAATGAAAGCAGGATCCCCAGAAAATATCGCACAAGGTGGAAAATATTTACAAGATTTGAGACATTGGATGCAACAAAGTACGGGTATCGTAATGAGGATGACTATACCATAACATCCACAGAAAGAAAGAATATTGCTCCTTATACCAATATCAAGCCCCAAAATCAGAACAAGATGACAGCCCCCGGGGGTCGACAATACCGTCATAACCTTCTGCTTTTCCGCTTTGACTATCCCTTTACACTTCAGTATATTTGGTCTTTCCTGAAATGAAGCAGTTTAAGGGAATTTAAGGGAGTTTAGAGGAAGATAGAGTGATTTGGATGGCTGAGATTGCTTCGTGGAACTTACACCGGGATTGCTTCGCTACGCTCGCAATGACATCGAATTCCTCGCAATGACACATTGAAGCGCGCAATGAACAGGCCTCCACTCTCCTTCGACTTCGCTCAGGATCGGTCGGGATGACAATCCTCTTGACTATGTAGCACAATGTGTTACAATATTTATAACTTATGATTATGGTAAAGGGATTAATTTGGGATGATTGGAATAGAAAACACATTAATCAACACGGAATCACACAACAGGAAATTGAGGAAGTTTGTCACGGAAAACATAAAGTCAAGGAAAGTTACCGGAAAAGGATCCTTGTTATCGGTAAAACAAAGAGAGGTCAACTGCTCGCCATAGTATTATCGCCTGAAGACCGGGATCTGCAACCTTACGGTAACGGAACATACTACGTTATTACAGCATTTAAAAAGGAGGTTAAATCATGAATAAAGTCAAATCAACTACACCGGAAATATCGGTGTTTAAAAATCGGGCAAAAGAAGCTGATTATTGGGAAAAACACTTTGATAGGGCGTGGGATAATGGTAAATCCGCAAAAGTGAAGTTCGCCAGAAACCTGTCAGAAACACTCAATATCCGTTTGGATGCTGATACTCTGAATGATGTCAGAAATCAGGCCAAAAAGAAAGGTTTAGGCCCGACACAACTTATACGGATGTGGGTTATGGAGAAGATTGGCGATAAACATCCTCAATTGGCAGGAGTATAAATTTCTTCGTCGCCTTTTCTTCGCCGGCTGCCGGATGACTTTAAGCGCGGACTGAAGTCCACTATTCCAAAATCTGCGCCAATCCCCGATTTCAGCCTCTGACAGAATGCTATGCATTTTGATAAAATCATTTGACAGAATGAATAAATAAGCGGAGTGAAAAAAACCATAAACTCAATCGATACGAACTGAACCTCCTATTGTCACAATGCGTTTTAAGAGAGGAATGATATTTTCTACCAAGGATATTCTTTCGTCAAAGTCCTCGGCAGTCTCTTCTTTTTGAATTTTAGGATCCTGACCATAAACCCCGGTATAACTTTCCATTCTCTTTAAAAGTCCCTGAAGTTTGGGAAAAAGTTTTGCCTCAATCGGCCTCTTTTTCTCTACCAGATCTATCAGTTGTTTTAATGACTGATAAATCCCCTCTGTTTTTTTAAAATACACTGAGTCGAATCTCTTTAACGATTTTTTCTTATCATTTTTTAATTTTAAAAGACAAAATTCCAAAAAGGATAATAAAGAAGCTGCTTCTTTCTTTGCCAATTTTTTCCCCAACACCAGCTCCGGTATATGTTTCTTATAACACCAACCATACTCATCAATAAGATTGGCAATCCAGTATAAACGGTAAGAAAATTCTTTTTTACCGGATTTGAGAAAAATATCTACTCCCATAATTATTAAATAATTAGTAATAATTAAAGAGATATATCGGGTGAAAGTCAAGATGGAAATATATAGTGATTTATGTTACTCTTAGTTTATGATTTTAGCTCAACTTCAACAGAATAAGGTTAAACAAGCGCTTGCAAATAACGGAGTGGTTTTTGCGGCTCTTTTCGGTTCACAGGCGCGCGAGGAAGCAACAGACACAAGCGATGTGGATATTCTGGTTAAATTTCAAAAAGGTCAAACACCGAGCTTTTTCCAACTTGATGATTTTGAGGAGGAACTAAAGAAATTAATTGGTAAAAAAATTGATTTGGTAACAGTAAATTCATTAAGTCCATATCTGCGGGATGAAATTTTACAATCAATGCAGATTTTTTATGAAAAGCAACCAAGTGTTTCTTAAGGAACAGATAGAAAAAATTCAGCAAAATGCTTACCTATCCCCGATTTGACATCCCTTACGAAATAGTTTTATTCTTATACTAATGATCAGGAAAAGAGCAGTTATCAGAATCAGTTTATTTTTATTGGCAATATTTACAGTACGAACTATCATTTCCCCTTCATGTGTCTTCGCTGCTTACACCGAAACCACCTACTATATCCATCAGGATCATCTGGGATCAGTAATAGCTGTCTCTGACGATCAAGGCAATAACGTGTCACAAACCAAATATTCTCCATACGGCTCCCAACAATCAACAATCAACAATCAATTGAAAGAGCATACACCGGCCAGATAAAAGATAATAATACTAATCTTTCTTACTATAACGCCCGATACTATGATCCTATCCTCTCCCGCTTTATCTCTGCTGATACAGTAAACGATGGCCAAAACAGATTTGCGTATGTCCGAAATAATCCAATTTCCAACACTGATCCGTCAGGTCACATATTACCAATAATAGCGGTTATTCTTGCTGCTATTGCTATAGCTGGCGGTGTTTATGCCTTCTTAGGTAATACTCCAACTGGTGCCGGTGTAGCATATAGCAGCGAAGCTAATTTTAACGAGTCAACAGCGTTACCTTCGTCACCGATGCAAAATTGTCTTGCTTCAAGTAATTCCAGTTCGTGTTTTTTTGAAGCCGGATTAGCATTTGCCGATGTTGCTGGAGGAGTACAGGTGGCAAAATCACTTCCAGTTATTGTAGATAACCTTATAAGTGGCAAAAAGTATTCAACTCCTATTAAACTTGGTGATCAACTGACTTCAAAAACAGGAAAAAATGGTTCTGGTGCAGATGAACCTCAGTTTTTAGAACCTGAACGAGAAATAAGGCTATTACGTAATTATATGGAGAATCCATAAGATATTTTTAGCCTGTTAACTTTTTTATATCCTCCCCTACACCTTCCACGTGTACTCGCTTGACACCTTATGTATTTCTTGCGCACAATGAATTGCGCTACTCCAAAGTCTACCTCTTGACTTTATGGTAATTTAGAATTACCATATTCTTATGGATTTCGATAATTATCAATTACCACTTCATAATCCCTGGTGGGATGAAGCGTTTGACGTGGGAAAAGAAACCAAACTTAAAGAATTGGGGACGGCCAAATTTATATACCGCCATCCCCTGACATGGGAATTTCCCGAAAACAGCGATGTTGTTTTCACTCTCCGCGGACCGCGGCGGATAGGCAAAACCACCCTCTTAAAGCAGATCATCGCCGGCTTGATCAGAAACGGACACCAGCGCCAAAAGATCCTCTATTTTCCCTGCGACCGGATAAAAGATTTTAACGAGATTTATTTTCTCATTCAGAATTTTGTGCTTGAGGCAAGAGCTGAAAACGATAGACGGCTCTTTCTTTTTATTGATGAAATTTCATCTGTGGCAGATTGGCAAAGGGCCGTCAAAGCCCTTGCCGATGACGGTTTTTTAAAAAATACAACCGCCATTCTCACCGGCTCCAACGCGCTTGATTTGAAAAAGTCATCCGAAAGACTCCCCGGCAGAACAGGAAAATGGTTTAAGTCGGACAAAACTTTTCTGCCTTTGAATTTTAAGGAATTTTACCGGTTAACCCATCCGCAATGGGACGCTAAAGTGCATTTTCAGGAAATACCGAAATACAAAAAAGCC